>JBCCDR010000049.1:0-11385 GCA_039030675.1 Pseudomonadota bacterium
CTGCCAGAAGATTGGGTGTGGGAGGATTTGCAACAAATCAAGAACGGATACGGAGTCGAATACTTTGCACCCAAAGGTGAACCAGCCATTGGACACACCGGTTCAGTAGATGGCCTTGCCGGCATCTTTGGTGGCTTGGCGCTGAGCGTCGTTAAAGTAAGCAGGCACCGTGATGACAGCTTGGTCCACCGTCTCGCCCAGGAAGGCCTCAGCAGTTTCTTTCATCTTCTGCAGGATGAACGCGGAGACTTGGCTGGGGGAATATTTCTCGCCCTGCGCTTCCACCCATGCGTCCCCACTGTCGGCGCGCACGATATTATAAGGCACCATGTCCTTATCTTTTTTCGTCATGGGGTCATCGAAGGTGCGCCCGATGAGACGCTTGATGGCAAACAGCGTATTGCTTGGGTTTGTGACAGCCTGGCGCTTGGCGCTTTGGCCAACCAGACGCTCACCGTCCTGCGTGAAGGCAACCATTGACGGCGTGGTGCGTGCGCCTTCGGCGTTTTCAATCACTTTCGGCTTGGCGCCATCCATTAAGGCAACGCAGCTGTTTGTCGTGCCGAGGTCAATCCCGATGACTTTTCCCATGGCGAAATCCTATTCTCTCTTCATTACGCAGCCCTGGCCCCTGCGGCACGATTGGCTGACCCGTGTTGATTTTTTGTTTTCAAGGCGAACCGGTGAGGTTTCCGGGTGCCCTGCAAACCCAAGGCGTATATAAGTGCCCCGACAGCGACTACAACCCCAGCGCCGAGCAGCAAAGCGTCCGGCAAATAAAGGAGCCCCCCATGCGCCGCACTGCCCTTGTTTTCACAGCCCTGTCTTGTTTTGCCGCCAGCCTCACGGCCTGCTCAGAGGAGACTGGCAACGACGGTGGAGGCGCCGTCACCACAAGTGGCTTTGAAGTGCGCATCAACCCAGCGCCTGGCCGCCCTGCCGCTGGCTATGGTGTGATCAAAGGCAAGCCAGGCCTTGGCATCACCGGCGCGTCTTCCCCAGAGGCAGGCCGCGTTGAACTCCACATCATGGAAATGAGCGGCGAGGCCATGCGTATGAAGAAAGTCGACATGCTGCTGGTCGATAGCGATGGCACCTTAGCTTTTGAAAAAGGCGGCCGCCATCTGATGCTGTTTGATGTGGCCGAGGACGCGGACGCCGACGGCGCCATGCAAATCAATTTCACCCTCGACAATGGCACGACGCTGACGACATTTGCTGACGTTAAGCGCTAGCGCCAACAAAAAGCCGCTGGGCGCCCAAGAGCATCCAGCGGCCACATTTCAGAGTGTGATCGGTCTAGCTGCGGCGACGGCGTGCAACCATTCCCAACGTCAGCAGCCCCATGCCCATGACGCCAAGCGCAGCTGGCTCACTGACTTGCGTCAAGCTAGGGTCAACGATGGCATCGATCTGGAAGGCCAAACGACTGTTGGGCGAGGTGTTGATCGATCCTGTCCAGTTCGCGATTGCCGTCCCGCCAATATTCCACGTTTCGCCCAGCGTTTCGGTAATGCTGAAGTTGACGAAGTTATCGCCAAGGTTTGCGGTGATTGGGCCTAGATCAGTGCCGCCAACAGGGCCGATGTCGACCGTCAGGGTCAAATCGTCCGGCAGGTTGTTCTTGGAGGTATTGCGGACATAGCCTTCAAAACCAACGACAGTGCCTGCTGGAGCAACGGCACGCGTTACGGTAACACCGCCCCAAGTGAAGGACACGTTGACGCCATCGTAGGCATAGGTCCAGTCGATGGTCTCGCCTGCTTGCCAGAAAAAGTCTTCTGTCGTGGCGCCATTGAAGCCAACATCTTTCCCTAAGTTTTGACGATTGTTAACGCTTTGATCCATCTTGGCAAAGCCAGCTTGGTCAAAGGAAATGGGGGCAGCTGCTGCATGCGTGGCGAAGGTAAGAGCTGCAACGCTCGCGCAGGTGAAGAACAAAGATTTCATCGATTTACTCCTAAACAACTCAACTGCACCTTCACGAGCAAGCTACATGCCAATGTCTTCCAATTCCTTTAAACGCCTGTTTGCTATCATGTTTTATAGCGCGCCAAATAAGGCGGCCTCTCCGGATGCATCAAATCGTCGGCAATGTGCCCGTATTTGGAAGAAAACTGTCTTGTCCTGAAACGATTGTGACAGCGGCGAAATAAAGCGCTAACGCCCATAGCGCTTGACCGTATGAGCAGCAACAAAGAGCGAGAGCAGCATGACCGCCGCGCCGATGTAGAAGGGCGCAGGCGGGCTGACGCCCACATAGATAACGCCCGCCACCGCAGGCCCAATCACGCGCCCTAACGACCCCGCGCTTTGCGTGATGCCCATGACGAGGCCGCGGTCCGCATCGCTGGCGCGGCCGGCGGTGTAGCTTTGATAAGCCGGGCTGAATAGGCCCACCCCAACTGCATTGGCGGCAAGGCCGAGCGCGAGCTGTAAATTGGTTTGTGCAAGGCCAATCCCCAGGAGGCCGCCTGCATAGATGATCAGCGAATAGGTCATGACATTGGCCACGCCAAAGCGTGCGGCCAGCGGCTGGGTGGCCACAGCTTGAAGCACGGCAGCGACCGAGCCAATCATGGCAAAGCTCAGCCCAATCTCCCGCGGACCCCAGGTGAAGCGGTCGCTGGCGAGGAAGGCGAATGTCGCTTCCATGAGCGCGCCTGCAGACGTTGATAAAAACATGATGGCCGCCAGCCAGAACACTACTGGCTTGGCGCGCATGAAGGTGGCTGTGGCAAAGGCGGCTGTGCTGCTGCTGGCATGGGCCGCCGCCGCGCGTCGTTCGGGCGACAAGCTTTCAGCAACGGTGAAATACGTCATGACCGCAGCCAGGATGGTAAAGGCGGCTGAGGCATAGCCAATATAAAGAAAATCACTTGGGCCGGTCTCCGCCCCTGCAATAAGCCCGCCAATGGCAGGACCGAAGATGAAGCCGCTGCCAAAAGCTGCGCCCAAGAGCCCCATCGCTTTCGGCCGGGTCGCATCGGTGGTGACATCGCCCACATAGGCAAAGGCGGCCGCCAAATTGCCTGCCATCAGCCCGCCCAGCAGACGCGACAAGCCAAGCCACCAGATGTTGCCGGAATGGGCCATGAGCATATAGGCGAGCGCGGAGGCAATCAGCGACCAAATCAAACTCGGCCGGCGGCCATAGCGGTCAGACATGCGGCCCCAAACAGGCGCGCCGATAAACTGGCCGAGGGAATAGGCGGCCATGGCCAAAGTAATTTCCTGGGCAGACGCGCCGACCATGCGCCCGAAGAACGGAAACACGGGAATGACGATGCCAAAGCCCACCAGCGAGATGAACACCACCATGAACAGCGCAGCATAGGGCGAGCGCCCGTCTTGGGTGCCGGCTGTTGACGTGGTGTCGCTGATGTTGCTGGCGTCCGCCATGCGTTTCATACCCTCAGTTTTCACTTGAGGGACAGATGGCGCCGCGCTGGCGCATTTCCAGCACGGTGGGACGTTTTGGCCAATAGGCGGCTAATTCAGATCAGTCTTGGTAGGCGGCAATATCCAGCGGGGCCGACTCGCCGGCCACATGGCGGATCGCCGTCATGCTTTCTGGCGGGCATTCCCCCAACGCCTCGAGAAAAACCGCCATATGAGGCACTTCAAAATGTGCCCTTAAGGCGGCGTCATCGTCCCAAATCTCAATGATGCGGAAGACGCAGGGGTCGGTCACGTCTTGGGCAAACGCATAGTCGATACAGCCGTCCTCAGCCTGCGATGCTTTGGTCATAATGGCCGAGGCGGCTTTGACGTGCTCGACATGGGCGGCAGCAAAGCGCGCAACCCCTGTGATGATGATGGCCATACCAGCTCCCCGCGTGGTGCTTAAACCGTCTTATCAACGCCTTCGCTTGGCGCGTCACTGGCCTTTTGGGCAGCCGCTTTGGCAACCACCACCATGGCAGGGCGCAAGAGCCGGTCGTTGAGTACATAGCCGGCTTGGAAACACTGGACCACATGCCCTGGCGGCGTATCAGGCGTTTCAATCTCGCTCATGGCTTGGTGCAGATTATGGTCGAACTTCTCGCCCGTGGGATCCAGCTTTTGGATGCCATGGCGCTCAAACACGGTCAGGAGTTCCTTCTCCGTCATATTCAGCCCAGCGACCAGACCTTTGAGCGGGCTGTCCTCATTGCCGGCGTCCTCCGGCAGCGCATCAAGCCCGCGGCGCAGATTGTCTGCTACGCTGAGAATATCGCGCGCGAACTTGGTGACGGCATATTGGCTGGCCTCAGACTTCTCGCGTTCGGCCCGGCGGCGCACATTCTCCGTCTCAGCCACGGCGCGCATCAGCCGGTCTTTGGTGTCCGCCAGCTCGGCTTCCATATTCAGCAGACGGTTAGACAGCGCGCTTTCTTCGCTGACCTCGCCCTCCTCTAGCGCTGCCTCATCTGCAACACTGTCTTCCTCAGGCGTCTCGTCTGGTGTTTGCTCATCCATCACAGCGATTCTTATCCTTCTCTTCTAGCTCGATGAGCCGAGCGACCGGCTCAACAGCTGCGCAGTGAAATCTACCATTGGCAAGATGCGCGCATAATTCATGCGGGTTGGACCGATCACACCGATCACGCCAACCACTTGCTCCTGCGCGTTCATATAAGGGCGCGCAATGACAGATGAACCCGAAAGTGAAAACAAATTATTTTCCGAGCCAATAAACACCCGCACACCTTCGCCATTTTTAGCGGTCTCTAAGATGCGGATCAGGTTCTCTTTGGCTTCCAAATCATCAAACAAGTGGCGCACGCGCTCGAGGTCTTCAATGGCTTTGACGTCTTTGAGGAGCTGGCTGCGCCCGCGCACAATCAGCTGATCGGGCCCGCCAGCAGGCACGCCGGACCATTCGGCAATCCCCTGCTCGACCACTGTTTTGGTCAGATCATCGAGCTCTGCGCGCCGCGAGGCTATCTCTGTTTCAACCTGCTGGCGCGCTTCTTCTAAAGACCGCCCTGCCAGCCGTGCATTGAGGAAATTGGAGGCCTTTTCCAGCGCCGAGGTCGGCATGCCCATGGGCAAATCTAAAATCCGGTTCTCAACGCCGCCATCGGTATCCACCAGCACTGCCAAGGCCCGCCCTGGGCTGAGCGGCACAAATTCTAAATGTTTAATCTGCCGCTCTTGCTTGGGCACCAGCACCAGGCCAGCGCCTTGGCTGAGCCCCGCAAGCGCGCTGGAGACTTGTTCAAGCGCGGTCCCAAGCTCCTTGCCTTCCACCGCCATGCGCGCTTCCAGCTGGGAGCGTTCGTCAGCAGACAAGTCGCCAATCTGCATCATGCCATCCACAAACAAGCGCAGGCCCAACTCGGTTGGCTGGCGCCCGGCAGACGTATGCGGCGCTTCTAGAAGGCCCAGCTCTTCCAAATCGCTCATGACATTGCGGATGGTGGCGGGCGACAGCGACAGCACACCATTGCGGCTGATGGTGCGCGAGCCCACCGGCTCGCCAGTCTCTAAATAGGAATCCACAATCACCCGGAAGATTTCCCGGCTGCGCTCTGACAGGTCTTCAAGGCTTTCAGTGAAGTTAGACATAATCTCTTTTTATGTGCTGCGCCGGCCTAGCGCAATTGCTCCCACATCCAGCACCTTAGGAAGGCGGCGCGGCCAGAGGAACTACATTGGCGCTCAAACCCGCCGAGAGCACATCAAACACCAAGCGGATTTGCGGGTTGGTACGCAGCTCACGGTGCGTCACCAGCCAGATTTCGATGGGGATTGGCTCTAGCTGCGGCCACACAAGCTCAAGCTCCGGGCAGATATCGGCGACTTGCGCAGGCATGAAACCAATCCCAACACCCTCGCGGATAAGCGACAAGCTCAAGGTCGCGCTCGCGGTCATGAAGTTGATGTTGTCCAGGGGCATATCGATGCCGCGCGCGGTCAGCAAGGGATGCAAGAAACGGGGGTCCTCAACGCCAACCATGGTCATCTTAGCCACGTCCGCAAGGCTTTCAGGGCGGCCATGCGCCTTAAGATAGGCAGACGACGCATATAAAAACGCGGCCGTGTCACGCATCCGCTTTCCAAACAGCGTGTCCTGGGTTGGCCGGCTATGGCGAATGGCGATGTCCGCTTCGCGGCGGGTCAGGTCAGTGACTTCATTTGATGTCAGCACCTGGATTTTCAGCTTTGGCGCGAGCTGCTGAATGGTCTTAAACATAGGCGGCAGGAAATGCGTGGCCATGAGATTGGTGGCTGCGATGACCACCGTGCCATTGAAGCTTTCTGATTGGCCCGCCGCCGCGAGAGAGATGCGCTGGGCCGCCTCTCCCATGGCAGTGAAATGCTGCGCCAGCTCAGCGCCCGTCTGCGTTAACGCAAAGACGCGCGAAGAGCGCTCAAACAGCGTAACGCCAAGCGCGTCCTCAAGCGCAGTCACTTGCCGGCTAATCGTCGGCTGCGTTTGGCCGAGTTTACGCGCAGCGGCGGAGAACGAGCCTTCCTGCGCCGTCGCCAAGAAGGCCCGTGCGTGATTCCAGTCAAAGCTAAGGCGGCTCCACTCCATCATTTGCGTATAGCAGCCCAGCAAAATATCGCAATTTTCCCAGCGCGTCCGTCCGCCTAGCTTGCGCCGCGTTCCGTGCAATGCGTTTGGGGGGACCATCATCATGACACGCACAAAAAGAGGCGGCTGGGGCTTTGTTTTGGGTCTCTATGTTTACACCTTCATACCCACATTCGGCGGCTTGCTGCGCGTTGGCGAATTGCTGGGCAGCCCGGTGCTCATCCCTGCAAACCCAAGGGCGCTGGCTGACCCTGTGCCAATCGCGCTGCATATTCTGGCCAGCCTTGTCTTTGGTGTTCTCGGGCCTTTGCAGCTACGCAGCGGCCTGCGCCAGCGCGGCGGGCAGCAACACCGGCAGTCTGGATATGTCTTTGTCGCAGCTGGGCTTGTTGCTGCTCTCACGGGTCTGTGGATGACGCACTTTTATGCCTTCTCCCCCTCCCTGCAGGGGCCGCTGCTCTACTGGGTTCGCATCACCGTGAGCCTTGGCATGCTCGCCTTCTTGCTGATGGGCGTTTTCTATGCGCGGGATGGCCAGATTGCGCGCCACGCTGGGGCCATGGTCTGCGCATATGCCCTGGGACAAGGCGCGGCCACCCAAACAGTGCTTGGGCTTGCTTGGACCGCAACACGCAGCAGCGCGCTCACAGGGTTTGACCGTGACGTCATGATGGCAAGCAGCTGGGGCCTTAATCTGCTGATTGCGCTTGGTGTGAGCGTCTGGATCGGGAAACAACGTCGCCTCTGGCGCACTCGGCGCCATATATAGTCCCTGGCGCACCATTGCTTTTTAGATCTGTTTCACGTACCTGGCCAAACGCTTGAGTTATCTAACAAGTTTGAGAGGCACCTGCCCCAATGACACCGCTACGCAGCCCGCTTATGGGCGCCTGTCTCGCCACCGTTCTGGGCCTCACTGTCGCCCGTCCACTTGCTGCGCAAGAGATGGACCATTCCCAGCATATGGCCAATGATATGGCCTCCGCCCACACGGCCGGCCATCACGGCGCGCATACAGCGCCGATCGGCGTCATGGCCGACCATGTGTTGCCCAAAGGGCGCTGGATGCTCTCCTACCGGTTCATGCAAATGCAGATGGCGGGCAGCCGGGATGGCACCACATCGCTAACGCCGGAAGAGATCGTCACGACGGTGCCCAACCCCTTCGGTATGCCGCCAACGCTGCGCGTGGTGCCCACGGACATGACCATGCGCATGCATATGGTCGGCGCGATGTATGGTCTCACCGATAAAATCACCTTGATGGCCATGGCTAATATTCTCACCAATGAGATGGACCATATCACCTTCCAAGGCGGCATGGGCACCACGCGGCTGGGTGAGTTCACGACCAAATCCAGCGGGTTTAGCGACACCAGCATTGGCGCCATCTTTGGGCTCTACGAGGGCGAAAAGGCGCACCAGCAGCTAAACTTTTCGCTGATGCTGTCTTTGCCCACAGGCTCCATCAGCCAAACGGACGATATCCTCACGCCCATGAACACGCGGCCGAGCCCACGTTTGCCCTACCCCATGCAGCTGGGCTCGGGCAGCTTTGACCTGCGCCCGGGCCTGGCGGCAAGCACCCGCCTGGGCGACTGGAGCATGGGCGCTCAGGTCATGGGCACGCTGCGCATGAACGATAATGATGCGGACTATCGGCTCGGCGATGCAGGCATGATTACCGCCTGGGCAGCCTATCAGTTCGCGCCATGGGTCTCCGCATCTGGACGCCTTGAAGCGCGCCATCAGGGCAAAATCCGCGGCCAAGATCCGATGATTATGGCGCCTGTCCAGACCGCTGACCCGGACAATCAAGGCGGCGAGACCATCACAGCCTTGCTTGGCGTGTCCCTGGCTGGGCAGCAGGGCTGGATGAAAGGCAACCGCCTGTCCGTCGAGTTTGGCCTGCCGCTCTACCGCAATTTGAGCGGCCCGCAGCTGGAAACGGATTGGACACTGACAGTCGGCTTGCAAAAAGCGTTTTAAAGGCGCCGCCTCATCTGTATAGGCAGAGGCGTATGACGTCGCACCGCCCAACTCTCACCCTGCTCATCGCCCTTTTGGCGATGATGCTGAACGGCGCGCAGGCCCATTTGGGCTTTGCCGCGGAAGATGGGGACGTCATTCAAATCTGCAACGCCCACGGCGCGCAGAGCATTACCCTCGTGCTCGGAGATCCCGTTCCCGCCAGCAGCAAGGCTGAGAGCTGCTGCGGCGATTGTGTCAGCGTGGCTGCCGTCGTTCCGAGCGTGCCCTCCATGGGGACGCTGAAAGAGGCACATCAGTCCTGGCGTTTGGCCATAGCCACGCATCAGATTTATCCGCGCTCCCCGCTTTGGCCTGGCGCGCCGCCGCAAGGACCCCCTGCCATCCTGTAACCGGTTCCAAGCGCTGCTTTAGCGGCTCCTTTTCCCGTGTTCACAGGATACATCTCTCATGTCTTTTCTGCGCTGCGGCCTGGCAGGCTGCGCAATTTTTCTTACCCACATCTCCCTGCTTCACGCCCATGATGGCGATGGCGGCACCGTCACATACGCAAGCGACCATGCGCCCATTGGCGTGATGGCCGACCACCGCCACAAAAAGGGCGAGTGGATGCTCTCTTACCGCTTCATGCAAATGCAGATGGCGGGCAACCGAGACGGCACCAAATCTCTCGCGCCCGAAGAGATCGTCACCACGGTCCCAAACCGATTTGGCATGCCGCCAACGCTGCGCGTGGTGCCCACGGACATGACCATGCGCATGCATATGGTGGGGGCAATGTATGGTCTGACTGACAAAATCACGCTCATGGCCATGGCCAATATTCTGACCAGCGAGATGGACCACATCACCTTCCAAGGCGGCATGGGCACGACGCGGTTGGGCGAATTCACCACCGAAACAAGCGGCTTTGGCGACACCAGCATCGGCGCCATCTTTGGGCTCGATGATGGCTCGAATGAGCATCGGCAGCTTAATTTTTCGCTGATGCTCTCCATGCCAACAGGCTCTATCAGTCAGACCGACGACATCCTCACGCCCATGAACACGCGGCCGAGCCCACGGTTACCATACCCCATGCAGCTGGGCTCAGGCAGCTTTGACCTGCGCCCCGGCATCACCGGGCGCACCCGTATTGGGGATTGGAGCATCGGCGGCCAAGTCATGGGCACGCTGCGGATGAACGACAATGACGCGGACTATCGGCTTGGCGATGCAGCGATGATCACCGCTTGGGCAGCCTATGAGTTTGCGCCGTGGGCCTCCACATCCGGGCGGCTGGAAGCGCGCCACCAAGGCAAGATCCGCGGCCAAGACCCCATGATCATGGCGCCTGTCCAAACCGCTGACCCTGACAACCAAGGCGGGGAGACCATCACGGCCTTGCTTGGCGTCAACCTCGCTGGGCAGCAAGGCTGGATAAAAGGCCACCGCCTTGCTGTGGAGTTCGGCCTGCCGCTCTACCGCAATCTGAATGGGCCGCAGCTGGAGACCGATTGGACGCTCACGGTTGGGTGGCAAAAAGCCTTTTAACGCCGCATTGGGCCCGGCGGGGGTGGACCGGTCTTTCCAACTCCGCTAGGTCTCCCAGCGACACATCATAAAAGGACACCATAGCCCATGCGTCCATCCGGCCGCGCGCCTGACCAAATGCGCGATATTGAGATTATTCCCAACTTTACCAAACACGCCGAGGGCTCCTGCCTCATCAAGTTTGGCGACACGCATGTGCTGTGCACGGCCTCGGTAGAAGAGAAGCTGCCGCCGTGGATGCGCGATAAGGGCGAGGGCTGGGTCACAGGTGAATATGGCATGCTGCCGCGCTCGACCCATGAACGCATGCGCCGCGAGGCTTCCAGCGGCAAGCAAAGCGGGCGCACCCAGGAAATCCAGCGCCTTATCGGCCGGGCTCTGCGCGCCTGCTGCGATATGAAGCTGCTGGGCGAGCGGCAAGTGCGCATTGATTGCGACGTGATCCAGGCCGATGGCGGCACGCGCACAGCCTCCATCTCCGGCGGCTATGTGGCGCTGGCGCTTGCTGTGAAAAAGCTCATGGCCAGCGGCCATATCGTGCAAAACCCGCTGCAGCCCATCGCGGCCATCAGCTGCGGGATTTATGAAGGCACGCCGGTGCTTGACTTGGATTATGCCGAGGATTCCACCGCCGAAACGGACGCGAATTTTGTGATGCTCAAAGACGGCATTGTCGAAGTTCAAGGCACGGCTGAAGGCGCGGCCTTTAGTGAAGAGGAACTGCTGCGGCTGTTGCGCCTGGCGCGTATTGGCTGCGAGCAGATTTTCGCTGCCCAAGCCAAAGCCCTGGCCTAGAGACATATGGCGCGCAAACTCACTGAGCCCAAGCTGCTGCTGGCCACGCACAATCAAGGCAAAGTGCGTGAGATTGCCGCGCTTGTGCGCCCCTTTGGCAAAACGGTCGTCAGTGCGGGCGAGCTAGACTTGCCCGAGCCGGAAGAGACAGAAACCAGCTTCATTGGCAATGCCAGCATCAAAGCGCTTGCTGGCGCGAAAGCCTCTGGCCTGCCGGCCCTTTCAGACGACTCAGGCCTGTGCGTCGATGCGCTGGGTGGCGCGCCAGGCGTTTACACCGCTGATTGGGCAGAGCGGCAACCCGTTGAGGCAGACGCGCTGGGCGGGCCAGGACGCGATTGGTATCTCGCCATGGGCAAAGTCGAAGGCAAACTCGCCCAGCAAGGCCCCCTCATTGACCGCTCTGCCGCGTTTAAGTGCGCCTTATGTCTGGCGTGGCCGGATGGCCATGTCGAAGCCTTTGAAGGCCACGTCTCCGGCCGGTTAACCTGGACTGACAGCTGTTGCCTGCTGCTGCTGCATCTGTGGTGCTTGAGCTTGAA
>JBCCDR010000050.1:0-11318 GCA_039030675.1 Pseudomonadota bacterium
CCTGCCGCCATCACCAAGATGAGCACTTCATCCGGGTCAATCTCAGGCGTATCGACAACCTCGATCTGCATGGCTTTGTCAGGTGTGCCATGGCGCTCACGGCGCAGCACCCAGCCATACATTTGCTTTGGCACATGGCCGAGCGGTGGGATTTCGCCCACTTCGTAGAGATCTTTTTTCTCACCATCCCAACTGTAGTTGGCCGGCTCTAAGACTTTGGCAGCAGCTGCTGGACTCATCGGCTTATTCTCCCTCGTGCAGCGCGTCTGTTGTTATGGCTCTCACGCTGCATTCGTCATTCGTTCATAGCTATACTAGACTATGCGCTTGACGCGGGCAAACCTTCACCAAGGGGATGCTGCGCTGCGCAATCATCTGTTGCAATGCAGCGGTTGATATATTATTTCCAGGACCGCGTCTAGAACGAAATTTAAATATAAGCACATGGCGTTTAGGTTAATAAAATCACTTTAAGCTTAAAGCTTTGCGTCACTGGCTTGTGAGATTTATGCTGAACGCACGGGAGATGAAGATGACATCCACTGGACCTGAGACTGCGCAGCGCGACCGCCCATGGCTGATCCGGACGTATTCCGGTCATTCCTCAGCCAAGGCCTCCAACGCTTTGTACCGGACTAACTTGTCGCGGGGGCAAACCGGGCTGTCTGTCGCCTTCGATCTTCCAACCCAGACAGGCTATGATAGCGACCATGTGCTCTCGCGCGGAGAGGTGGGCAAGGTGGGTGTGCCCATCTGCCATTTGGGCGACATGCGCACGCTGTTTGACCAGATCCCGCTGGAGCAAATGAACACGTCGATGACGATCAACGCGACGGCGCCCTGGTTGCTTGCGCTCTATGTGGCCGTGGCCGAGGAGCAAGGCGCGGCGCGCTCGGCTCTAAAAGGCACGGTTCAGAACGACCTCATTAAAGAATATCTCTCGCGCGGTACCTATATCTTCCCGCCTGGCCCCTCTATGCGGCTCATCAGCGATGTGGTTGGCTTCACGGTGAAGGAGATGCCCAGTTGGAACCCCACCAATGTGTGCAGCTATCACCTCCAAGAAGCCGGCGCCACGCCCACGCAGGAGCTTGCCTTTGCCCTCGCAACGGCGATTGCAGTTCTCGATACCGTCAAAGCCAGTGGCCAGATTGCAGACGATGAATTTGAGAAGGTCGTCGGCCGCATTTCCTTCTTCGTGAATGCTGGCATTCGTTTCATCACTGAGATGTGCAAGATGCGGGCCTTTTGCGAGCTGTGGGATGAGATCACCCAAGAACGTTACGGCGTCGACAACCCCAAATACCGCCGCTTCCGCTACGGCGTTCAAGTCAACTCGCTTGGCCTCACCGAGCAGCAGCCGGAAAACAACGTCTACCGTATTCTTGTTGAGATGCTGGCGGTTGTCTTGTCGAAAAACGCCCGCGCCCGCGCCGTGCAATTGCCTGCGTGGAATGAAGCTCTGGGCCTTCCGCGCCCCTGGGATCAGCAATGGTCTTTGCGGCTCCAACAAGTGGTCGCCTATGAAACCGACCTTTTAGAATATGGCGATTTGTTTGACGGCAGCCCCGTCGTCCAAGCCAAGGTTGATGCGCTGAAAGAAGAAGCCCGGGCTGAACTCGCCAAAATCGACGAGATGGGCGGGGCAATCGCTGCGATCGAATCAAGCTATATGAAGTCAGCGCTGGTTCAATCCAACACAGCGCGTTTGTCAGATATCGAAGCGGGCCGCCAGACCGTCATCGGCGTGAACAAATATACGGACAGCGCCCCCAGCCCGCTCACATCCAGCGACGATGGCGGCATCATGGTGGTCGATGAAGCCGCTGAAAGCGAGCAGATCGCTCGGCTAGAAGCCTGGCGCGCCCAGCGCGACGATGCCGCTGTCGCTGCCGCCTTAGCGGATTTAGAAGAAGCCGCCCGGGGCAATGCCAACATCATGCCCGCGTCTATCGCCTTTGCCAAAGCAGGCGGTACCACCGGGGAATGGGGCACGGCTTTGCGCAATGTCTTTGGTGAATACCGCGCGCCCACCGGTGTTGGCGCTGCCAGCTCTGGCGGTTCGGCCGATGGCATTGACGCGGTCATCGCGAAAGTCGAAGCCGTGACGGCTAAACTCGGCCGCCGGCTGAAATTCCTGGTCGGCAAGCCGGGCCTGGATGGCCACTCAAACGGCGCGGAACAAATCGCCGTACGCGCCCGCGATTGCGGCATGGACGTGGTCTATGAAGGCATCCGCTTGACGCCAGAGGAGATCGTCAACGCCGCGCTGGAAGAAAGCGTCCACGTCGTCGGCCTTTCCATCCTGTCGGGCAGCCATGTCCCCCTCGTCGCTGACGTCATGGAACGCATGCGCGCCGCCGGCCTGGGCCACATCCCTGTCATCATCGGCGGCATCATCCCCAAAGATGACGAGGACACCCTCAAAGCCGCCGGCGTTGCCGCGATCTACACGCCGAAGGACTTCGACCTGACAGCGATTATGTCTGACATCGCGGATTTGGTAGACCGGGCGGAAGCGGCCTAGCAGCTTTCGGTGACAGCTGCTCAAAAGCAGGAGCTGGAGTCCAGCGGCCGCGTTTGGTTTCGCCGTGCCATTGACGCTGGTACGTTGGATAAGATCGCAGAAGCGTCTGATGTGGGCAATCGCCCCGGCATCCGCATAAATCGGGAAGACGAAATCGCCGCTTTGTTTGGCCCGGACACCTTGCTCGGTGCGTTTCTGGATGACATCGGCTTAAACCATCGCCCTGTCCGATTGCTCGCCTTCAACAAATCTGAACGCGCCAATTGGGCCGTTCCCTGGCATCAAGACCGTGTCATTGCAGTCTCCCACAAGGCTGAGGTTTCCGGGTATCATAACTGGGTCAGCAAGGCTGGCTTCTGGCATTGTGAGCCACCGCTTGACCTCTTGCGGGACATGGTCTTCGCCCGGGTCCACATCGATCCGTCGACTGCGGCGAACGGGGCTCTTGAGATCGCCGCCGGCTCCCATCGCTTTGACCGTGTCGCGGCGGCAGACGCCTCCTCAATTGCCAAGCAATGCAGCGTTGAAGTTTGCGAGGCCGAACCGGGCGACGTGCTTCTTGTTAAGGCGCTCGCTCTTCATCGGTCGTCTTCCGCGCAAGTCGCTTCGCCCCGGCGCACGCTTCGCGCGGATTTTGCGCCCCGATCAGCGCTGGCGGCGCCTTTGCAGTGGGCCATGCCCTAAGGCCTTCTCGCGTTTTGAGTGGGAACAGCCCGGCGCACCTGCTGTGCTGGCAGGCTATTGCGCGCGGCCTTGGACAAGGGCTAACGGTAGAGAGAAAGAATGTGCAATTTGGGGGGGCATCTCGTGCGGTTTATCCTCGTTTGGGCTCTTTGCGTTTTCATCGTTGGGTGTGACGAAGAAAGCCCATCAAAGACAGCTTTTGATCCAAACGATTCGCTATCGCCGGCCACGAACAAATCGGACGCCTTGGCCTTGCCGCTGCAAACGGTGACGCTCAGCACGGCGGATATAGAGCTTATTCGGCGCTTTTATGTGGACGGCATGGGTATGACGCTAGCCGGTCCTGTGGATGTATCCCCCCAATTGAAGGCCGAGCAGCGCGCTCTATGGGGCATGCCAGACGATATCGACTGGCAGGAGTTTCATTTAACGCGGCCCAAGGCATCGGTCCGCGGGCGTCCAGCCATGTCAATTCGCGTGCTGCTCGTGGACCGTGAGACGCCGTTGGTCCATGCCAGCTGGGATTCGCGCAGCCTTGGCGGCTTTTCCATGGGGTTCCCTAACCGGCGTCAAATCGCGCTTGATGAGGAGATTCGCGCGCTTGGTTTTGGCGCACGCAATTCTGTCGAAATCTACGAGGTGCCGCGCAAAGACGGCACGCTCTACACCATTCATGAGACGATCTTTGATGCGCCTGACTTTGTCCATGCTGTTGGCATTGACCGCGTTGATATGGCCCCCTTAGGCGCTCTTGACGCGGCAACGGGTCTGGGCGGGCCGGGCTATAGCGCGCAGGTGATCGATCAGTCTGACACGGTTCTTGCCTTCTATACGCAGGTGCTAGGTCTGGAAATGCGCCGTGATTCCATCTTTAAGAGTGCGGGTGAAGACGGGGCTATGGCCTTGCCGAATGGCACTGAATTTCGGTTCTCAATCTTGTTTGCTCAGGGGCATGGTCCTGGCGGGCATATGTTGTTTGTTGACTATCTCAACATTGACCACATCGCGCCCACTGCGCCGCCGCGGGTTCCCAATCGCGGCATTGGCATGTGGAGCTTTCCCGTTGCAGATTTGGCGGAGGTCATCCGCCGTGCGCAGGCTTTTGGGGCAGAGATAGTCCATCCTGAGATGAAGATTGACGATCCCCTACATGGGTCGGTGCGTGCTGCGACCATGTTGGCGCCCAATGGTTTCCTGATTGAAGTATTTGAGCCGTCATGATCAAGCGCGCTGTCTTTATTGCCCTCGCATGTGTTCTCATCGTGCCCGCGTTTGCAGCTGGTAAGGCGCCTTTACCAACGGGCCTGAAGGGGTGGCGTGAGGCTGTGATCACCACCTCTGATGGAGAAGCCTGGGATACCTTTTTAACCCGCACGGCAGGGTGGAGCCTTAGGGCCCAAGGCGATATCGATCCAGTCTTGATCCAGGCCTGGGGCCTGCCGAGTCATGTCACAGGCCAAGAGCGGCTCTATGCCAATCCCGGCACAGCCAGCGGCTTTATACGCCTCCTCCTCTTGAAAGGTGCCGATCAGGCGATGATACGCGCAGATTCGCGCCCTTGGGATACCGGCGGTCACTTTGATTTAAATGTGCGCGTGGCAGGCCTGCGGGCCATGCGCGATACGATGATCCGCCAAGGTTGGCAGGGCGATAGCGCGCCTGTGCAATACACTTTTGGCCCCTATGAAGTCATTGAGTGGATTGCCCGCGGACCTGATGGTGTGCGCTTAGCGCTCATTGAACGCCTGGCGCCGCCGCCTGAGGGGTGGCCTCATTTGAAGGCGATGAGCCGGACTTTTAATGCAACGCAAAGCGTGCGCGATATGCAGGCTGCACGCAGGTTTTATGAAGATGTACTGGGGATGCAGCTGTACCTTGAATACCTGGGCGCGAGCAAAGAGCCTGGCCCCAATGTGCTTGGCCTGCCGCATGACGTGGCCACAGGGGTGAAACGGGAAGTCTATATTCTTCACCCCCAGGGCGTGAATGAGGGCTCGATAGAGTTGCTTGCCTTTCAGGGTGCGTCTGGCAGCGATATGTCGTTAAGCGCCAAACCTTATAACTTAGGTGTCTCGGCCCTGCGCTATGAAGTCGAGGACCTGGACACTGTCACAATGACGTTGCGCACCCGCGGCGCGGCATTTGAGTTTGAGCAGCCGATTGCGATGCGCGTGGTTCCCTATGGCAGCGTGCGTTTGAACACATTGGTGTCGCCAGAAGGCGCGCGGCTCGACCTCTTTCAGCGAGAGGAATAGCTGCACCCTAAAGCATCACCGTGCCGCCATCGACAGCGATGGTTTGCCCGGTGATGAATTTGGCGTCATCGCTGGCGAGATAGAGCACGGTGCCGGCCACATCGTCTTCGCTGAGCTGGCGTTTGATGGTTTGGCCTTGGACCACAGCGCCGGTCATCTTCTCTTCCATGTCTTTTAAGAAGCGTTTTGTGCCAGGCGTGTCGACCAGTGAGGGGGCAACGGCGTTGACGCGGATGCCTGTTTTGCCAATTTCGCGGGCGATGGCCCGGGTCATGCTGATGACGGCGCCCTTGGAGGCTGAATAATGCACGCCATACGGCATCCCATAGGTCGCGGCCAAGGAGGCGACGTTGATGATGCTGCCGCTGCTGGCAGCTTTCATGACGGGCAGCGCGGCTTTGCACATGTTCCACACGCCTTTGACATTGATGGTCATGCAGGCGTCCCACTCATCCTCCTCAATGGTGGAGAAGGGGCCAAAGGTCAGGCCGCCATAGAGCGCGGCGTTGTTGATGAGCACGTCAAGCTTGCCGAAGCGGTCTTGCGCGGTCTCTATAAAGGCGGCGCAGTCGCCCGCGCTGGTGACATCGCAGTGCGCTGAAAGAGCGGTGCGGCCCAGCGCCTCAACGCTTGCCTGAGTTTCCGCGCAGCTGTGGATGTCGCACAGCGCGATATCTGCGCCTTCCTCTGCAAAGCGCTTGGCGTAGAAAGCGCCCAGGCCTTGCGCTGCGCCTGTGATGGCCACGACTTTCCCGTCAAATCGCATTGCTCTCTCCTTATAGTGCTATGGACAGCATGAGCCTACAGGGCTGCGCGCGTTTAAAAACCCAGCTTTTCTTTCAGGGCCGTCGCCGTCATGCCGGCTTCGCGCACATCGCGCAGAGCTGGGCTGCCTTTTGACTTGGAGAGTTTTTGCTGGCCTGCATCCGTAATGAGTGCGTGGTGCATATAAACGGGTGTCGGCAGGCCAAGCAGCTGCTGGAGCAGCACCTGCAGCGGCGTGAGCGGCTGGATATCACGTCCGCGAATCACATGGGTGATGCCTTGCGCGGCATCATCAACCACGCAGCTGAGCAGATAGCTGCTGCCAATATCACGCCGGGCAAGGATGGCATCTTCCATCTCGCCTGGAACGCAGCTGAGCCGTAAGCCGCCATCGAGATAGCGCGGGGCCGTGCCGAGGTGGTCTAGCGCTGCTGCTACATTCAAGCGGATGGCCGGCTTAGGGCCTTGCAGCGTCTTCTCGGCTCGCTGTTCAGGGCTCAAAGGGCGGCAGGTCCCGGCATAATAGCCCTGGTCGGTAAGGCGCAGCGTTTTGCGGGTGCAAAAGCAGGGGTAGGTCACGCCCAAGTCAATGAGCTGGGTGAGAGCCTCATCATAGGCGTCCATATGCTCGCTTTGCCGGCGCACGGGGGTGGGCCAGCGCAGGCCCAGCCATGCCAGGTCTTCATAAATTGCGTCTTCAAACCCACTGCGCGCGCGGCTTTGGTCAATATCATCCAGCCGCAACAGCGCCTCGCCGCCCATGTCCTGCGCAGCCCGCCAAACGCTCAGCGCGCTGAAGGCGTGGCCAGCATGGAGATATCCATTGGGGGAGGGCGCGAAGCGGGTGCGCATGCGTCAGCTGCGGCCTATCGGCCCGTCTCTGTCATCAACAAGAAATAGTATTGTCATCATCGTGAAACCCCGTATCTTGTATATATGTCCTCAAGTGGAGTTAGGCAAAAGCAGAAAGGGCTTTATGGCTGACCTTGGAACGGCTCTTCCATCGCCGGACAGTTGCCCGGCACTTGTTCTCAATGCGGATTACCGCCCGCTCAGCTACTTTCCGCTTTCGCTCTGGTCTTGGCAGTCTTCTGTTAAGGCCGTTTTTTTAGACCGGGTCAATATCCTCAGCGAGTATGAGCGCACGATTCGCTCGCCCTCTTTTGAAATGCGCCTGCCCAGTGTCATTTCCCTGCGCGAATACATCCACCCGGCCAAATACCCTGCCTTCACCCGTTTTAATCTGTTTTTGCGCGATAAATTCGCCTGCACCTATTGCGGCGCTGAGACAGATTTGACCTTCGACCATGTTGTCCCGCGTGCTTATGGCGGGCGCACGACCTGGGAGAATGTGACGACGGCCTGCGCGCCTTGCAATGTGAAGAAAGGCGGGCGCACGCCGGCCCAGGCGCATATGTTCCCCTCCATCAAGCCGTACAGGCCGACCAGCCATCAGCTGATGGAAAATGGCCGCGGTTTCCCGCCCAACCACTTGCATGAAAGCTGGATGGATTATCTCTACTGGGATACCGAGCTGGAAGCGTAAGCGGTTCCGCCGCGCTGACCCTTTCTGATGGCAGCAAGGGCATAGACGAGCAGGAAAGCGCCCGCGCTTAAGGAGATGAGCGCGTTATAATTCGCCATGGAGAGGCCAAACAGGGACCAAGGAATATCGTGGCAGTTGACCAGCGCTGCTTGCTCAATCGCCTTCATGTATTCTGCTGGCGGCAGGTTTGGGTCCACGCTGCTGGCGCAGGGCGGGCCTTGCCACCATTTGCGTTCGACACCGCTATGGAACACCGCAATCGCGCCGCTTGTGGCAATGCCCAGCGGCGCGAGGACGGCTGCCAAGCCCTGTGCTCGATGACCCAGCAGCAAGCCCAGGCCTGCCACTGCAGCGGCTGCGGCAAGCGGCCAGCGCTGCTGCAAACACAGCGCGCAGGGCAGCAGGCCGCCAATATATTGAAAGCCCAGAGCGCCCCCAGCAGCAGTACGGGGATGGCAAGGCTTAGCAACAGGGTCTGGCGCAGCGTCATTATAGCAGCGCTATAACAGCAAAGCCTGCGAGCAGCAAAAAGGTAAACACGCTGACCACGAGCGTGAAACGCTTCTCAATAAAGGCCGCAATGGGCTCGCCGAAGAGGCGTAGCAACCCTGCCACAGCAAAAAAGCGTACGCCTCGCGAGCCTATGGAGGCGAGGAGAAAGGGCACAATGGGTAAGCCCGCCAGTCCACTTGCAATCGTTATGACTTTAAAGGGCAGGAACGTCAGTCCAAAGACAGCAACCATAAGCCAGCCATGCTCTTCAAAGATGGATTGGAATTCTAAGAACTTGTCTTCATAGCCGTAGAAGGCAAGCACAGGCTGGCCAATAACGTCATAAAACACCGCGCCAATGGCATAACCCAACAGGGCACCTGCCACGGAGGCGATGGTGCAAATCAGTGCGTAGAACAGCGCGCGTTTGGGCTTTGCCAGGCACATGGGCAGCAACATGACGTCTGGCGGGATGGGAAAAAACGAGCTTTCGACAAAGGAAACGCCAGCAAGCCAGGGCACCGCGCGTGGGTGGCGGGCCAGGGAAAGTGTCCAGTCATACAGGCGCTTAAGCATGGCCTTGCCTTAGCTGAAGAGAGCGACGATTGGGTTAATTTGGGGTGGGGTGTAATCGCCCTCAGAGCATATTTCGTTCATAATGGGTCACTTGACCATTCCATGTGGTTTTCTGGTTAGGCGTGTGCCTCGCAGTCATGCTGTGCATCACAAGAGGTGCACAACGACGCCAGGAGGGCACATGGATTGGCCCTTCGGGTGGATCACAGGGCTGTTTGGGCTGCGTTGCGCACTTTACCCGATGCCCCGCATCGCGTTGCAGCACGCGCCTATCCCAAACAGCCCTGTGATCCATCAAGAGACCCATTATGAACGAAATATGCTCTAAAGGCAGAAATTTGGTACGGATGGTGGGACTCGAACCCACAAGCTCAAAGAGCACCGGATTTTGAATCCGGCGTGTCTACCAATTCCACCACATCCGCGAGGAAGCACTGCATAGCAGCAAGCAGCGGCCAGCGTCTAGAGCGGTTTTCACGTCGTGCGACCATGAAAAAAGAGCGCATCCTGGAGAGAATACGCTCTTTAAGATTTGAGACTTTAAAGTCTTGCAGTCGCTAGCGAGACCCGTATGGCTTCAAGCCATATGTCTTGCGGTCTTTGGCGCGGCGCTCTTGGTCGTCCACAAAGGCCAGCCAGCCGTTGATTTGTTTGCGGTCTTTATCATTCTTTGCCAGTTTTTTAGCAGCAGAGAATGTTTTGCGGGCGCTGCTAAACTTGCCGGAATAGGCCAGGGACATGCCCTCATAGACTTTGACCCGGTAGGGGTTGCTCAGGCCGCCAGCGCGCTGCGCGGAGTTCAGCGCTGAGGCCGCCTTGCTCCATTGCTCGCTGACAATATATAGCTGCGCGACGCGCTCCCATAGCTTGCCAGCATCTTTGCGGATTTTCTTATCGCTGGATGCGGCGGCTTTTCGCGCAGCCTCGGCGAGCGGCACTTTCGCGTCATTGGATTCCCGGGCCAGCTGATAACTGCCGCCGAGCAATTCCAAAATCTCTTTGTTTTCTTCCAGATAGCCGTCCTTCACGCCCTTATTGATGACGCCGACGGCTTTGATGGGCATGCCGTGGAACTGATAGAGCTGCGCCATGCGCTTGACTTCGCTTTCCGTGTCTAAAAAGCCTTGCGCATAAGCAATTTCAAACGTGGCAAGCTCATCTTTGCCCATGCCGCGCTGGGAGAACATGCCAGACAGCTGCTTCCAATACTGCTCTTTGGGATAGTTGGTGACGAGCCATTTCAGCAGGCCGGTGGCTTTATCATATTGGTCGTTTTGTTGATGCGCGACCACATTAGCGACCACCCAGTTTTCGCGCCGTTCTAGGCCTTCCGCGTCCGCTTTGGTGAGTGTTGCGTTGCAGGGCGTGAGCGCCTTTTTAAAGGCTTCCGTCTGCAGATAGGCTTGGCAGAACAGGAACTCTTGGTTCGCGCGGACCACTTCAGCCGTCTTGCGCCAGCTCTCTAAGATGCTCAGCGCCTTGGGGAAGTTGCCTTCCACCATATAGACCTGGGCGAGGTTAAAGCGGATGGAGTCAGCATCTGCAGGAGAGACTTCCGGCTCACGCAGCATGGCTTCCCAGTCTGTGATGGCCTGGGGATAACGGTCCAACTGTGCATGGAGCTGGCCGCGGAATTGATACAGCTTGGCGCGCTCATAGCTCGACAGTTCAGCCATGGCAGGCGCGCGTTGCAGCTGCGTATATGCGTCGGCAATTTTATCTTCGCCAAGCATCTCCAAGGCCCCATTCATGGCCTTGATGAGCTTCTCATTCTTGATGATCTGCGAGCGGCGCGTTTTTTTCTTCTCGTTCGACTGCGCATAAGCTTCCGGCGAGAGGGACGTGCCAGGAACATCAATGGCCGCGGCGCCGACGGACAAGGCCGCTGCTAAGGCAGCGCAGCTGGCTGCTGATTTCACGGTCAAAAGAACTTTTTTGATCATCGTTTTTATCTCATCTCTTTATTTTCAGCTGGCAAGACATCCTGCCAGCTTTTGTGCCGAAAACATGGCACTGCGATCACAGCTGCGTGACCGCGTTTTGATCCCCGTTTCTACTCTGGTGGTTGCACCGTAAAGCGTACACGCACATCACGCTGCCAAAGGGCCTCCCCATTGATGACTTTGCCTTGATACTTCCAGCGCCGAACCGCACGAATGGCTGGTCGCTCCAATCGACTAGACGTGGCTTCCAATACAACGATCGAGTCTTTATCGACTGATCCGTTAGGCCGAACATCAAAGGCAAGCGTGATGGCTTCGGCTTTTGTGATGTTCTGGAAGTTCGGTTCTTGCCGGAAAATCGGTTGAGCGTCGCGATCGATGGGAAATTCATCGAAGCCTGTCGGGCCTGATGGACCATCGATGGTTGGGTTTTTATAGGTACCGTCTCCCGGATTTACAGCCACAATGGGCGGAAACTCTATGTCTGGTACTTCTACCGGCTTGATACGATCTGGAAGTTTTTCTTTTAC
>JBCCDR010000051.1:0-11285 GCA_039030675.1 Pseudomonadota bacterium
AAGAGCGCGCCGTATTTGCGCTTGGTCATCTTGCCCACTTTGGAGCTGCCTGGAATGAAAGCATCCGCGCCATAGGAGATGCCCTCATACTCCATCGCCGGACCGCCCACATTAACGGCCTCTAGCACCTCGCCTTTGAGCATGTCCTGCGCGTGGACACTCACGCTCAGCGTTGCCGCCCCGAGCACACCGGCCCATAAAGCTGCGTATCTTCTCATCATCATCGCCCCTGCTGTCTGTCGTCGACTTGCACGCTCTGCGCGCATAGCCGCCAGTATCGCAGTTAAGATGACTGGATTATGAACGCCATTCAATATGTGTGTTCAGGCACTCAAAAAAGCGTCTGATTGGCGCCTTTGCGGGGGCGGGATTACTTTGGCGTTCCGAGCACCTGGCGGCCCAGTGTCTCAGTTTCTGGCGGCCCGTCCAGGCAGGCGAAGAACTCTTGGGCGACGGCAGCATGGCGTTTGTTATGCTCTTCGCGGCCTGCATCGGAGCGGTAGCTCTCCACCAGAAAGTATTCGTGCGGCGTGCCGGTTTCCCACACCATATAGGCGACACAATCGGGCTCTTCGGTCTCGACAATGTCTGCCACGTCACTGAATATCTTCAGGAAATCAGCTTCCCTCTCAGGCCTGACTTTCATGCGGACGGTGACTGTGCTCATGCGCTCTCTCCCATTGGTATCCAAGCAGCTTAGAGCGCAGGGTCATGAGGGCCGTGCGCGCGGTGCGCGTTGGTCAGCCTGCGGTTAACAGCTCTTCCATCTGCCCCAGGCGCTCCTTGCCAAAGAACATCTCCTCGCCAATGAAAAACGTGGGAATGCCAAAAGCGCCGCGTTCGACGGCCTGGGCAGTGTTGGCTTTGAGCGCGTCTTTCACATCTTTGGCTTGGGCCTTGGCCATGAGGGGCTTGGGGTCAAAGCCGGCTTTGTCAAACACCGCGCGCAGCGCCTCGGGGTCCATAGGGTCGAGCTGCTCTTCCCACAGCGGCGGCAAAAGCATGTCGATCAGAGCATGGCGCGCGGCCTCATCTTCGCAGGCAATCAGCATGCGTTGCAGCATCAGCGTTTGGAAGGGAAAGCCCGGGTTCATGACAAATTTGCTGAGGCCGTGTTTGTGTATGAAACGCCTGAACTCCAGCATCATATAGGCATTCTTGCCCTTCACCTCCGCATCGCGCATGAGCGGCGGGCGGTTATTCGTGAGAGACATGATGCCGCTGAGATAGGCCGGAGTGACTTTGATCTCGGCGCGGGTGCGTTGGGCCAAGTCTTTCAGCGGCCACCAGGTCAGATACGCATTTGGGCTCACAAAGTCGAAAATGAACTCAATGGTTTTGGTCATGGTGCACTCTCTTTTCAGTTTCTTAAAGAAACCAATCATATTAAGTTGCTTAAGGCAACCAAAATTCGCTAGAGTAACATGATGACACGCACGTCGCTGAAGGATTGGGACTGCTCTGTGGCCCGCACGCTGGATATCATTGGCGATAAATGGGCGCTGATGATCCTGCGCAATGCGTTCTTTGGAACGCAGAAGTTTTCGGGATTTCAGTCAGAGCTCGGCATCGCCAAGAACATTCTGTCGGCCAGGCTCAAACATCTGGTGGAGCACGGCATTCTGCGCCGTGTTGCGCCCCAAGGGGGAGGCCATGCCCGCTATAAACTCACCTCAGCCGGCATTGAACTCCACACCGTGCTCATCGCTTTGCTGCAATGGGGCGACCGGCATATCGGCCATCCCGATGGGCCGCCCGTGGATATTGTGGATGTCAAAACGGGTCGCCGCGTCGCGCCGATGGCAGTGCGCAGCCACAGTGGCGAGACGCTCACCCCTTTTGATATGCGTTTCCAGCCTCGGCGGTCTTAGGGTGAGCACGCGGAGGTGTCCATTCTGGCGGTCCGAACACGCGCATCCAGAGCTCTGATAGGGTCTGTGCTTTCGCCATGTCTTTTAGCAGCGCCGGCCACTCTGACACCCAAACCCAAAGCGGATTCACGCTGCTGAAGTCGCGCTTCAACCCATAGTTGGGCGTCTCTTCCTCGCGCTGATAGGTGCCGAACAACCGGTCCCAAATGATGAGGATGCCGCCATAATTCTTGTCGATATATCTGTCATCGCAGCCATGGTGCACGCGGTGATTGGCGGGCGTGTTGAGGATGCCTTCCAGCGGGCCAAGCTTGCCAATCAGCTCCGTGTGCAGCCAGGTCTGATAGGCCAGCACCACGATGACGCTGATAAAGACCAACTCGGCTGGAAAGCCAATCAGCACCAGCGGAAAGTGCAGCAAAGCGGACAAGAAGCCTTCAAAGGGCCCAAAGCGAATGGCGACGGCAATGTTCATATGGCGTGAAGAATGGTGCACGGCATGCTGCGTCCAAAACAGCCGCACACGGTGTGCCAGCCGGTGTTCCCAATAATAGGTGATGTCGGCCGCTAAAATGGCCAGCAGGGCCGTGCCTGCCGTCACTGGCAGTGTCCAGCTAATCAGCGCCTTTTCCGCCCACACAAAGCCCGCATAGGCGAAGGACATGAGAAATGTTTCCACCAGCAAAGTGGGGATCTGCGTGGAGACGCTGGCGATCATATCAAGAAAGCCGCGGCCATTGAGCGTGCGTGAAAACAGCCCTTTGAGAATTTCGATCGCCAGCAGCGCGAGGCCGATCAGAGCGACGCCGTCTTCAAAATCTGTGGCATAGAGCGCAATGGTCTCAGCTGTCATGTCTGGTCTCCTTTGAGGCCGGTTGTGAGGGTTCGCCAGGCCAGAGCAGAGGCCTGTTTGGGCGTGGCATCGCCCGCTTTCACGCTCTCCCAGGCGGCATACAGCAGGTGCTCAAAGGCCTGCACAATCCAAGGCGTTGGCACATCGGGCGCGAACAGGCCTTCTTGTTTCGCTGCCTCCACCATCTCCGCGGTTTCGCGGTCCTGGCGCGCCAGCTGCGCCTCCAGCTCTGGGTCATGCTCCAGCGTTTCAAGCGCTAAAAACCCATGGCGGTCTCCCATCGGGATGAGCACTTCCAGCGTGAGCCGCATGGCCTCGCCATAGGAGGGCGCATCCGCGCAGGCGTCTTCAACGGCCTCGTCCATCTCCTTAATAGCGATGTGGCTGAGGGCACTGATGAGCGATTCGCGGCTCGAGAAATAGCGATGGAGCGTCGCGCGCCCAACGCCGGCCGCGTCCGCGATGTGTGACAGCGGCGCGCTTGGATTTTGCCTTAAAACTGCAAAGGCCGCATCAATGAGCGCCTCTTTGGCTGATTTTCTGTATATATCTGTCATGAGACACATATCTCTCATATGAGGCGTATGTGTCAACACCCATTCGTTTGCGCCAAACTGTGCTACGCTGAAGTGGCCTATGACGGAGCGAGGAGGGACTCATGGCGTATGTTGACGGCTTTATGGCCGCTGTGGCGGACGATAAAAAGCACGCGTATCTGGAGCATGCACGCGAAACGTCCGTCATCTTCAAAAAGCACGGGGCGCTGAGCGTTGTGGAATGCTGGGGCGATGATGTGCCCGATGGCGAGCTCACATCCATGCCCATGGCGGTGAAGAAGGCCGAGGGTGAAACCGTCGTCTTCAGCTGGATCACATGGCCTGACAAGGCCGCGCGCGATGCCGGTTGGGAAAACGCCATGAAAGATATGGAGGGCAGCAGCATGGCCGATATGCCCTTTGATGGAAAACGCATGATTTTCGGGGGTTTTGACATGGTGATGGACGCGTAAGACTGCCGCCCCAACAGTCACCATCCCAGGGGGTCCCGCCATGGCGCTTCCCATCGGCCCGTTTGTACAAATCGCTTATCTGGTTGAGGACGTGCACGCCGCGGCCCGCCACTGGGCAGATACGCTCGGCGCCGGCCCTTTCTTCATCCTGGAAAAAATCGAGCCACTATGCCACAGCAGCGGCCCGCCGCTCACCCATAGCTCCGCCTATGGGCAGCTGGGGTCTATGATGGTGGAGCTCGTCCAGCCGCTCAATGGGCGCCAGGGCGTGTTTGATGCGCCGTTTAACGAGGTGCATCACATGGCAGCCTTCGCGCCAGAATTAAGCCAAGCTCTTTCCGCCTGCCAAGCAGCCCAGATGCCAGTCGCCGCTGATGCGGCTTTCGGAGAGACACGCTTTGCGTTTGTCGATGCCCGCCAAACCATGGGGCATTTCATTGAGCTCTATCAGCACAGCGCTGACCTCGAGGGCTTTTATGGGATGATTGCCGGCGCGGCGCAGGGCTGGGACGGTGCAGACCCGGTTAGGCCTTTAGCGCTCTAACATCCGAATTCGCATCGAGACCCGCTATGGGATCTTGTACAGGTAGACGGCAAAATAGTAGGTTAAATGACAGTGGACGTTGCTCGCTGCAAAGAAAATAGCTGCTTTGTCGCTGGTGGGCGGGTTTCTGTCACAATCAGGGTTGCCGGTCATCGTGGTGTCGAGAGATGCGATAACGCCGTCGGCAAAGGAGCGCATTTTAAAGACATTGCCTTGCCGCGCCTTTGCGACATTTGGCTTGAGTACTCGGCCTGCATTGCGCATTGCCCTGGCTAGGTGATGACCTATGGTGCGGTTAGAAACGGCCATGGAAACGACAATCTCTTGAGCACGCAGACACAAGAAGCAACTGACCTGGTCGAGACCTATCTGCATTTAACCGGCACGGTCTTGCCCGCTTTGGCGCGCAGTAAAGAGACAAACTGGCCTGTCTCAGAAGACCATTGTTTCCAGCGGATCGTGCTCGACACTGTTTGTGGCGGGGTTTGGTATGACCACCTAGACAGGCCGGCCTATAAACATCTCAGCCCAGAGCGTGCAGCCCAGGCTGTTGACCTATGCCGCGCCATTGCCGCAGGCGAGGTGGACATGGAGCAGCTGAATAAACAGTCCCTGCTCTGGCGGGGCAAATGGCGCTGAGCCAGAGAAGACACTGAGATATGAAAAGCACGGTAGAACTCAAGCACCTCGAACTGCACCCCTCGCTTGGCACCTATGGGCCGGGCGATGTTGTGCCCGATGTTCACCTGCTGGATTTAAGCCTGACCATTGATCCAAAGCTGGTGCTGATCGCGGTCGATGGCATGGAGCATATCTTCGATTATGACCCGCTCATCGTGGAGATAGATCGCCTCGCCAAAGACGGCCATTACGTTACCCAAGAACGGCTCATGACGCGGATTGCACATGCCTGCGCTGCCTATGGGGAGATACAGGCTGTTGATATGACCCTCAGCAAAAGGCCCGTTCTCAACGGCAGCGGGGAGTTGGGCGTCTCTCTCAGCGTCGATGCTGGCGCGATGGAGGCGTTGCGCAGTGGTAAGTCGCCGTTTAGCGCCTGAGGGTCAAACCCCATAATACTCCCGGTACCACGCCACAAAGTTATTCACCCCTTCCTTCACAGGCGTACGCGGCTTGTAGCCTGTGGCGGCCACTAGAGTAGAGACGTCAGCAAAGGTGTCGGGGACGTCGCCGGGTTGGAGGGGCAGGAACTCTTTTTGCGCTTCCATGCCGAGCGCGTCTTCGATGCAGGCGACATAGTCCATGAGGTCAACGGGGGTTTCGTTGCCGATGTTGAAGACGCGCCAGGGGGCTTTGGCGCTGTCGCTGGCGGGGGCGTTGCTGTCCCAATCGGGGTTGCCGGTCGCTGTGTTGTCGAGGGAGGCGATGACGCCGTCTGCGATGTCGTCCACATAGGTGAAATCGCGTTTGTGCTTGCCGTAATTGAACAGCTGGATGGGCTTGCCTTCTAAGATTTTGCGCGTGAACAGGAAGAGCGCCATGTCCGGCCGGCCCCAGGGGCCATAGACGGTGAAGAAGCGCAGGCCTGTGGTGGGCAGGTCAAACAGATGCGAATAGCTGTGCGCCATGAGCTCATTGGCGCGCTTGGTGGCGCCGTAAAGGGCGACGGGGTGGTCAGCTGGGTTCTCCGTGGAGAAGGGGATGGCTGTGTTAGCGCCGTAGACGGAGCTCGTGGAGGCATAGACCAAATGCTCAATACCGTGATGGCGGCAGCCTTCCAGCACGGTGAGAAAGCCGGTAACGTTGCTGTCGATGTAAGAGAAGGGCTCTTCTAGCGAGTAGCGCACGCCGGCTTGGGCGGCGAGATGCACCACACGTGTGATGGGCTCCTTGGCAAACAGCGCGGCCATGGCCTCTCGATCGGCCAGCTCGGTTTTGTGGAAGGTGAAGGCGCCGTCCGGTGCTGCCTTTTGGGTGTTGGCGAGACGGGCCTCTTTTAAGGCGGGGTCGTAATAATCGTTGAGGTTATCGAGCCCGATGACCTGCTCGCCGCGGGCCAGCAGTTTCTGCGCGACGACGCTGCCGATGAAGCCCGCTGCGCCGGTTACCAATATTGCCACACATCACCTCCTTCTCAGAGGTCTCCTACCTGGCACAGCGCGGCAGGCAGGTCTACGTTAAAGCCGCTTTCACATCGGCCATCATCTCATCGGTGAGCTTTTCAGCCGTGGGCAGTGCGCCGCGCATGGAATAAAAGCCGTGAATGATGCCCGCTTCATCGCGCACTTTGACGGGCACGCCGGCGGCCTTGAGCTTGTCGGCATAGACCAGGCCCTCATCATGCAGCGGGTCAAGCTCTGCCACCACGACGACGGCCGGCGGCAGACCCGCATAGTCTGTTGCGAAGAGAGGAGAGAGCCGCGGGTTTTCGATATTCTTGCGCCCTGGGTCATAGGCGTCTTTGAAATACTCCATGGCCTTTCGCTCCAGCATTTTTCCTTCGCTATGGGCGCTGTGGGAGGGGTATTCGCGCGCCAAATCCGTGACGGGGTACAGTAGGACTTGCAGGTCAATGGCTTTGCTTCCAGCGGCGGCCATGTCCTGCGCCACAACGGCGGCTAAGTTGCCGCCTGCGGAATCGCCGCAAACGATGAGCCCGCTAATCTCTCTGCCAAGTTTGAAGGCCAGGTGGTCTGCCGCCCACTGTGTTGCCGCGAGGCTGTCGTCCGCCGCCGCGGGGAAGGCATGTTCCGGCGCCAAGCGATAATTGACCGCGATGACGGGTAAGGTCAGTCCTTCCGCAAGGCGGCGCGCGAAGCTGTCATGGCTGTCTAAATCGCCAATCACGAAGCCGCCGCCATGATAGAACACAACGGCGCGTGTCGGTGCGCTGGCCTCAGGCGTGGGGTCATACAGCCGCAGGGCAATCTCGCCGCCGGGGCCAGGGATGCTCAGGTCCTCCACCCGCGCGACGTCCCGGCCAGGCACATCGATGACGGGGCCCATGGCGGCGTAAGCCGCGCGCATCTCAGCCACGGGTAAATCAACCAGCTCAGGGCCCTCTTGGGCGGCCATCATATCCAGCAGGGTTTTAACTTCTGGCAGCATCGCCGCTGTCTCCTTTTATCGCGTGTGAAGATACTCTAGCAGGCGTGACTGCCCGCTCCATTGGCACATAAGCGAGGGCGAGGCCCAGGCCGCGCAGGCCGAAAAAGGCGAGGAAGGCAGCGCACAGGCCGCTGGCGCCATAAGCTGGCACCCACCACAGGCTGAGCGCGTAAAAAATGCCCAGCGCCGCGCCCATGGTCCAAAACATCGGCTGCGCGCGGGCTGCGCCGATAAAGATGCCATCAAACTGATAACACCACACGGCAACAGGCGGGGTGAGCGCAATCCACAGATACAGCGGCTGAGCGGCCGCGCGCACGCTTGGCTGGTCTGTAAAGAAATGCAGCAAAGGCTCGCCCAGCAGCGCAAAGACCGTCATGTAAAGGAGCGACAGCGCCAAAGCCCAGTATGAGGTGCGCACGGTCCAAAACCGCATGGCTTGGCGAGAGCCTTGGCCGATGGCCTCGCCCACCAAAGCTTCGGCCGCATAGGCCAGCGCATCTAAGGTGAGCGCCTGCAAGACATAGAAATTCAGCACGATATGGCAGGCTGCAAGGGTCGCAGGGCCTAACGTTTCCGCCTGCGCCAGATAAAGGCCAAAGCCGGCGATGAGCAAAACGGTGCGCACAAACAGCCAGCCATTCACGGCCAGCAGCTGCACAAAAGCCTGCCAACGCCAAAACCGGCCGGCTCTGAGCAAGGCGGCAATAAGCGTAGGGCGGAGGAAGGCGATGAGGATGGCCCCCGCCGCAAGCCCGCCGGCGATTTCCGCAATCAGCGACCCCCAGGCTGCGCCGGCGACACCGTAGCCGAGCCCAGTGACGAGCAGCACGGTCAACCCGGCATTCAGCAGGTTCACGCCGGCTTCTATGTAGAGCGCCACATCCGTGCGCTGCAGTCCTATCAGCAAGCCGATAACGGCCACCTTTATAAGGAAAAACGGCGAGGACCATAGGCGAATGGAGAGATAGGTCTTGCCAGCAGCCTGGACGGCGCCGTCCGCATCAAGCAGCGCTAAGACCATCTGCGTGAGCGGTGCTTTAAGAGCGACCAAAGCCAGCCCAAGAAAAACGCCCAGCAGCGCCGCCCGCACGGCAATGCGCGTCAGCCGCCGTGTTTGGCGCGCGCCGTGCGTCTGGGCGATGAGGCCGGTGGTGCCCATGCGCAAAAAACCCAGCGACCAATGCAGCATGGAAATGCCATAGGCGCCGATAGCCAAACCAGCCAGCGCTTCAGCATTGGGCAGATGGCCAACGGCCCAGCTATCGACCAAACCGATGGAGGCAGCCGTGACATTGGACACGATGGCCGGGCCAGCAATCGCCCAGATGCGGCGATCTGGCTGGCTTGTATTTCTCGGCTGCGCGTGCACCTATGGCAGGCCCTTGCTTGCTGACATCTGATAAAGAAGGCCGCACTATAAGAATGACCATTGCTCCTGGCCATGTCCCAATTGTGCATAGCCCCGCCTATGTGGCGCCGCTGCCCGATGGCCATCGCTTCCCCATGAACAAGTATTTTTACTTGCTTGAGCAGCTCAGGGCCTCTGGCCTTGCCAGCGACGAGACGGTGCTCACCCCGGCGCCTGCCCCGCGCGCTTGGCTCGATTTAGCCCACGACCCGGCCTATGTGAGCGCCGTCTTAGAACAGCGCGTTGACGCGGCGACCACCCGGCGCATCGGCTTTCCCGTGACCGAGCGTGTGGCGCGGCGCTCGCAGCTGTCTTGCGCGGGCACCTTGATGGCGGCACGCACCGCGCTGGAGCACGGCATTGCCATCAATTCCGCCGGCGGCAGCCACCATGCCCACCGGGACTTCGGCGCCGGCTTCTGCGTTTTTAATGACGTGGGCGTGGCTGCCAAAGTGCTCCTAGAGGAGCGCGACGTCGCGCGCATCTTGGTGGTCGATTTAGACGTCCATCAAGGCGACGGCACGGCTCGCATGTTCCAAGGCGACCGGCGCTGCACGACCTTCTCCATGCATTGCCGCATCAACTTCCCCGTCCGCAAAGCTGAGAGCGACCTGGATGTGGCTTTGGAGCCGAAGACAGGCGATAGCGCCTATCTGGGGGCCTTGGCTGAGCACTTGCCGCCCTTGCTGGCGCGCGCCCAGCCTGACCTGGTCTTCTACAATGCCGGCGTTGACCCGCATGAACACGACAGACTGGGAAAACTCAGCCTGACAGACGGCGGCCTGGCCGCCCGGGACCGCTATGTCATCAACGCCTGCCAAGCCCGCGCCATCCCGCTCACGATCGTGATGGGCGGCGGCTATGGTGAGGACGTGCCCGCCATCGCGCGGCGCCATAGTTTCGTCTACCAAGCCGCAGCGGACGCGCTGCACCAGCATCACATCGCATAAAGTCCGCCAGCGCGCTTGACGCACCCTAAAAGCGTTCTAACTCGACTACAGCGTAAAAGTTGTGCTCGTTGCTTTTGCTATGGCGTCTCATCCTGCTCTGGTCAGACAGGCAGCGCCGTATCATATCCAAATACATCATCGATTTTCGGGCTATTTTTCTGATGACGCGCATTGTTTCGTATTCGTATTAATTGATTTGTAAATGTTTAACGAAGTGGGATGCTGGAGAGCCAGTGTCGCGACAAAGGGGATGGACAGCGGTGACACGAGTCCAAGAAATACAATCAAAGACTGTATTTCAGCAGCCTAAGGATGGGCGAAAGAGACCGGCTATACCGCTTGCAGCCAACGAAGACAGCGCCGCCCTTTATGCGCACATGCAGGTGTTTTTGCTGGAAGACCTGAGCCCCAACACAGCCATATTGGCCGCTTACCTCAACGAGCTCGGCTTTCCGCCTGCGGTCTGCGCAAGCAGCCTGGCGCAAGTCGCACCCCATCAAGAGGATTTGGAGCACGGGATTTTCGGCGTCATCTTCTTAGACGTCATGCTGCCAGATGGCAAAAGCACAGCCCTCGCGAAGCAGCTCAAAGCCAAGGGCGTTGACAATGTGTTTGCCTACACAGCTTTGAACGACCCGGGCGAACGCGCGGAGCTCATCTCCAGCGGCTTTGATGCTGTGCTCAACAAACCCCTCACGCTGCGGGAGCTTAAGCATACGCTTTCACAGCACCTGAGCTAGCGTGGGGCTTTAGACCTGCTCGACGCTGAATGTTTCGGCAACTCTCGCCGCCTCTTCGCCCGCAAGCCGGCCGAGTGTGACGGCCATGCACAGCCCTGCCGCTGGCAAATAGCCGCTGGGCCCTGGGCCGGAGATGGAGCGGGCCGTGCCGCCGGCCGCAAATAAGTTCGGCAAGGGAGCGCCGCTGTCATCCAGCACCTGCGCATTTCCGTCCACCATGAGGCCGCCTTGGGTTTGTAAAAAAGCGCCCGTGACCTTGGCGGCATAGAGCGGCCAATCGGGCGCATCTTTGGGCTCAAAGGCGCGGCCATAGCGGTCTGTGCCACTTGCCAAGGCTGCCGCATGGACATGCGCAATCGTCTTGCTCAGCGGCCCGGTTTCGCAGCCAATGATGTGTGCGAGCTCTGAAAGGGTGGCTGCTTTTTTAACGCCGCCAAGACGCTCGACATTTTGCATTTGCGGCGTCTTCATGGCCGCTTGGAAGGCGCGGTCGTTGAACACAGCCCAGCAGTTGCCATCCGTCTGCGCGATGACGCGGGCGCCTTGGCCCGACACATCGACCATCTCATTCTCAAAGCGCTCGCCATTGGCGTTGATAATCATGCCGCCGTCGAACATCACGATGGGGTGGATAATCTCCCCGCAGGCTTTCGACAGCAGGCCCAGGCCCTGATAGGCGTCCATGTATTTCGTCGCACCGCCCAGTGCTTTGCCGATTTGGATGCCAATCCCATCGTTGCCTTCATGGCCCCAATAATAGGCGTCCTTCATGGAGGGGATGTTTTCCGCAATCATCTGCGGATTTGCGCCAAAGCCGCAAGTGGCGAGAACCAAGGCG
>JBCCDR010000052.1:0-11183 GCA_039030675.1 Pseudomonadota bacterium
AAACATTCTCAAGTGTAAACGCCTGCTTTCGCGAGCTCGACCCGCGCGCGCAGCACGATATCCGTCATAATGTCTTGCAGTTTCGGGTCCGGCGTTGTCGCAATCCGCTCTGACAGGTTCTGCGACAGAGTTTTGAGACGCCCCACCGAAATGGCGCCAAGCAGAATGCCGCGCCGGACTTGCTCTAGCGCTGCCAACACATCGTTCGCATTCTTCACGCTCTGGCGGCGTTCAGCATCTGGGTCAACACTTTGCGTGGCGAGAATTCCAGCGAGGCTGCCGAGAGGAGAGACGCTTTGATTGGCCTGCGCTTGCTCTGGCGCCGGAGTGTCTTCAATGGCTGCAGCAAAGCCGCTTGCACCCTCAGGTCGCTTTTTAATGGTCGCTGACGTGACCTTTGAAACCTTTTGCGGGGCATGGATACGCATCGTCAGCCCCTCGCGTTAAGAGTGATGAGGCTGTGGGCAATTCCTGCCGAGGGGGACAATGCTGCCGCCTTTTGCCCAGCATTGCTGCCGAGGCGTCTATCGTAAAAGCGTTGTGTTTCAGCCATTTTTTGCCCTGATTTCGTCTGGCATACTTCTCGCATAGCGCATGTCGAGAAGGCACCGTCCTGCCTGAAGGTGGTGAGATAATGACGAAGAAAATCGCAAAAATCGTTAACGCGGCGTTATTGGCGCTGCTCGCGCTTGTGCCCATTGAGGCCAATAGTGCGTCGCGTATCAAAGACATCGTACAGTTTGAACATGTGCGGGAAAACCAACTAACAGGCTATGGCCTCGTGGTTGGCCTCAACCGAACGGGTGACTTTTTAAGGAACAGCCCGTTCACCGAGCAAACGCTCGCAGCCATGCTTGAGCGTCTTGGCGTCAACATTCGTGATGTAAGCCTGCAAACCAACAACGTGGCTGCTGTCACGGTCACTGCCACACTGCCCCCCTTTGCGCGCAAAGGTTCGCGCATCGATGTCTCCGTCGCATCACTCGGCGATGCTGTGGATCTTCTTGGCGGCACACTGCTGGTCACCCCGCTCATCGGTCTTGACGGGCAGGTCTATGCCGTCGCGCAAGGCCAGGTGGCTGTCAGCGGCTTCTCTGCTCAAGGGCAAGGCGCCAGCGTCACGCGCGGCGTGCCCACCTCTGGCCGGATTTCCAATGGCGCCATTGTCGAACAAGAAATTGACTTTGACCTCGCCAATCTGCGCGAGATTCGCATGTCTTTGCGCAACCCCGACTTTACCACCGCCGACCGCATTGCCACTGTGATCAATGACAATCTTGGCATCCCCGCTTCGATGGCGACGGACCCATCCACAGTCCGTCTCATTCGCCCAGCCAACTATGCCGGCGATATGGTGAGCCTGCTCACCCAGATCGAGAAACTCAGCGTCACCCCCGACCAGATAGCGCGTGTCGTCATTGATGAGGCTGCGGGCGTGATTGTCATGGGCGCGGACGTGCGCATCTCCAGCGTCGCGATTGCGCAGGGCAATCTCACCATTCGTGTGACGGAAACACCGCAGGTCTCCCAGCCCGCGCCTTTCTCTGAAAATGGCGAAACGGTCGTGGTGCCAAGAACGGAGATCGAGATCGATGACGACAACGAGAAGCGTCTCGCCGTGCTTGACGCAGGCGTTAGTCTGCAAGACTTGGTCGATGGCCTCAATGCGCTCGGCGTCGGCCCGCGCGATATGATTTCAATCCTGCAAGCTTTGAAGGCAGCAGGCGCCATTCAAGCCGAGCTGGAGATCATCTGATGATCGAGTCTCTCTCGCTTGCGGGGTCTAAGCCCCTCCCCCAACCCACAAGCCCCGTGCGGCTAGCGGCAGAAGAATTTGAAGGGATGTTTCTTTCCACATTGCTGGAAACACTCTTCTCTGGTCTTGAAACAGATGGGCCCTTTGGCGGCGGGCATAGCGAAGAAATGTACCGCTCCATGATGGTTCAAGAATACGGCAAAGCCATTTCCAAAGCAGGAGGCATCGGGCTGGCCGACACACTAGAGAAACAACTGCTCAGCTTGCAGGAGATATAAGAATGGCGGACACAACCACCACGCCCGACACAACTCACAAAGATGCCGCCATGGCGCTGTTAGGCGTTACGAGCCAACTGACAGACTTGCTTGGTAATGAATCGGACCTGCTGGCCAAAGGCGCCTCCCATGAAGTCGCCGCCTTGGCCGGGCAAAAAGCCGCCCTGTTCGACACCTACCAGAAAGCGATGCAGACCATTAAGGCCCTCGCCAACCCACGCTTGGTTCTGGAGGAAGGATTGCGCACGTCTCTGCGGGAGACAGCGCAGCATTTCAAAGCAGCGCTTGAGCGCAATCAAAAACTGCTGGCCGACCGCTTGGAAACATCCCAGCAGCTGATGAAAACCATTGGCGATGAAGTCCAGCGCCAACAAAATCCGGTCACGACCTATTCAAGCCCGCACCGCGCCGTGGGCGCCCAGGCTCCCACCACCTTGGCACTGAATCAGACCATTTGAGCCATAGCACGCACCACGCGCTCGGCGCCGCGGCCGTCGATGAGCGCCTGCGCTTTTTGAGCTTGTGCAGTCCTGCCAGCATCATCCTTCATCAAGGCTGCCAAATCTGTTTTGAGAGCATCAACAGTCTGAGTCTCTCGCCAATCTAAGCAGAGACTGGCCCCCTCGCCTGCAGCAAAAGTGGCGCCAGGTGCTTGGTTGTCTGCAACAATGAGCGCGAGGTAAGGGCAGCCCAAATAGGCCGCTTCCCACTGCACACTCCCAGCGGCGAGAACGGCGACATCAGCCCAGAGCAGGTGACTTGCCATATCAAAGTCGCCTGAAACGACCTGCACGCGGTCTTTGTCGGAAACGTCTAAATCGGCAGCGTTAGACAGCACACGGACAATGCCGTCTCCAAGGTTATGCACGGCCTGGAGCACCTTGGCGGTGATACCAAAGGGGTCGGTGCCGCCACAGCTGACGAGAATTCTGTTGGCAGACCCTGAGCGTCGGTCCGTTTGTGCGCTCAGTATGTCGCGCCTTAGCAGGACGAAGTCAGCACCGATGAGCGCTTGCTTTGCCGCGCCATAAGAGCTTGTCCGGGCGCCAGGATTTGGATTGATCAGCAGATCGCACGCGTAAGGGCCATTGTCTCCCACATCATCGATGATAGCCAGGCGTGCAGCAGCTCGGGCAAGCTTAGTCCGCTCAGCTTCGCCAATGGTATAGCTATCAACCACCAGCCAAGCTGCCGTGGTGTCAGGCGGTGCGGTGATGACCGGAAAAGCCCGCTTTGCCAGCAAGGCATGAATATTCTCGGGCAAGCTTTCGCTCCAAAAGACAGGCACAGCGCCAGCTGCCGCCAGTGCATCGGCAAGCGCGATGCAGCGCATGATGTGGCCATAGCCATGCAGGCCCCCAGCATCAGTGCGCAGGATAACTGTTTGCCCATCCATTGACGCGAACCAAAGCCCCATTCACCACAAAAAAGAACGAATACTGCGGCAGCAGTAAGCGTTTCTTTACCGCAATTGGCAATGATTTGTTCAGCACAGGGCCATCTGCAGTCGCCCTGCCGCGCATAATGAGGAGAAAGCGGACATGGGCATTGAACGCCCCTTAACGCCAATGACAACAACCACCGGGTCTGCGTTGCAACCCGCTGTGGACGGCTGGGACCCAGCACAAGCGAATATTTTCAACAACGCCTCAATCCTTATTACCGGGGCGACAGGGTCTTTCGGAAAGAACTTCATCAAGACGCTGTTCGAGCGCTATCAACCGCGCCGGGTCGCGGTGTTCTCCCGTGATGAACTCAAGCAATATGAGATGCAGAATGATCCCGCGTTTCAGCGCGAGGAGCTACGCTTTTTCATCGGCGATGTCCGTGATGAGCGCCGGCTAGATTTGGCTTTGCGCGGCGTTGACTATGTCATTCACGCAGCCGCACTTAAGCATGTGACGGCGGCTGAGTATAACCCCTTTGAATGCATCCGCACAAACGTCCTCGGCGCGGAAAACATTGTGCATGCCGCTATTCAGCAAGGCGTGAAAAAAGTCATTGCTTTGTCGACTGACAAGGCTGCCAGCCCGATCAATCTCTACGGCGCATCAAAGCTCGCCAGCGATAAAATCTTCGTCGCAGCCAACAACCTATCTGGCGCGGAAGGTACGAAGTTCGCAGTCGTGCGCTACGGCAATGTGGTCGGCAGCCGGGGCAGTGTTGTGCCCTTCTTTCAAAAACTTATCGCAGAAGGCGCGGAGAGCTTGCCCATCACCGATGAGCGCATGACCCGCTTTTGGATCACACTCCAACAAGGCGTCGATTTTGTCATGAGCTCCATGGCGATGATGAATGGTGGCGAAGTCTTCGTGCCTAAAATTCCGTCCATGCGTGTGCCGGATCTGGCCAAAGCGCTAGCGCCTGATGTGCCCACGCATGTTATTGGCATTCGTCCGGGTGAGAAGTTGCATGAAGTCATGGTCCCCGTGGATGATGCGCGCTCAACCATTGAGCTTGCAGACCGCTATGTAATTGAGCCTGTTTTCGCCTGGTGGGACCGCGTGTCTTACCTGGCCCAAGGCGCCCGTACGGTGCCTGAAGACTTCACCTATTCTTCCGACAAGAATGACGACTGGCTGAGCGCGGCTGCCTTGAGAGCCATGCTTGGTTTGGACACAGAGACCGCCGCATGACGTTTTTGCCCTATGGCCGCCAGGCCATTGATGACGCCGATATCGATGCCGTCACGCAGGTCTTAAAGAGCGATTGGCTCACCACAGGGCCTGCCGTTGGCCGCTTTGAAGACGCGCTGCGGGAAAAACTCGGCGCACCCCATGCTGTCGCCGTTGCCAATGGCACCGCGGCACTCCATTGCGCGTATATGGCGCTTGGGATTGGTCCTGGCGATACCGTCATTGTGCCAGCCATCACCTTCGTCGCCACGGCGAACGCAGTGCGCATGACAGGCGCCGATGTCGTGTTTGCTGATGTCGACCCAGACACAGGTCTGATGACCCCGCAAACGCTTGAAGATGCCTTGGGCTGCTGCCATGGCGCCGTCAAAGCCGTCACGGTCGTGCATCTCGGCGGCCAGCCTGTTGACCTCGAAGCCATTGCACAGAGCTGCCAATCGCGCGGCCTTCTGCTGATTGAAGACGCGTGCCACGCCATTGGCTCGACCTACAAATCCAGCCGCATTGGCGACTGCACCTATAGCGACGCGGCCACATTCTCTTTTCACCCTGTCAAGACGATTGCCATGGGTGAAGGCGGTGCCGTCACCACGCGTGATGCGGATGTTGGGGCAAAAATTAAACGCCTTCGCCATCACAGCTTAGAGGCCGGCGATGACCCATGGCTGCGGACCATGCCAGAGCTTGGCTATAACTACCGCGCCTGCGATATGCAGTGCGCGCTTGGGGCCTCTCAACTGAGCAAGCTGGCTGATTTCACACTCATCCGCCAGGCCTTGGTGGAACAGTACCGCGTTACTTTAGGGGCGCTGGACACACCCGTGTCATTGAACCCCCTCAAAGTCGACACCCAGCCCTGTTTCCATCTCGCCCAAGCCATCATTGATTTCGACGCCCTCGACATCAGCCGCGCTGAGGTCATGGCAGGCCTGGAAGCGGCAAAAATAGGCACGCAGGTGCATTATTATCCCGTCAGCGCGCAGCCCTATTACACGGATCTGTATGGCGTCACGGACACGCCGGGCGCATGGTCTTATTACGACAAAACCCTGTCGCTCCCGCTGCACACCGGCATGTCGCTGGCGGAAGTCAACTTTGTCTGCCGGACGCTCCAGAGCGTGCTGACGCGTGAAGAGATACGCCAATGCGCTTGAGCTTGGGGACAGCGCAGTTTGGCTTGGACTATGGGGTGACCAATGCCCATGGCCAGGTGCCTGAAAACGCCATTGCTGCCATTCTGCAGACGGCAAAAGCAAACGGCATTGCCCATATAGACACAGCTGCCGCCTATGGCACCGCTGAAACGGTGCTTCAAACGGCAGGGCCGCTCACGGATGGATTTTCAATCACGTCCAAAATACCAAGCCTCAAAGGGCTGACGCCGCCGGAAGCGGTGTCCAAGATTGGCGCCTGCGCCGCGCAAAGCAAGCAGCTACTCGGCGCCAATCTGCAACGGCTTCTGTTTCACGATGTCAGCGACCTGTTGGGGCCAGAAGGCTTGCTCTATTGGCAAGCGCTTGAAGAGGCGGCGGCGCAACAGGATATCTCGCAGATTGGCGTATCGGTTTACACGGGCGAGGACATTTCTGGCGTGTTAGGCCTGTGCACACCAAGTGCCGTGCAATTGCCCATCAACATTTTTGACCAACGCTTGTTGCAAGACGGCAGCTTAGAGGCCCTCAAAGGGCGCGGCGTGGCCATTGAAGCACGCTCTGTCTTCCTGCAGGGCACGTTGCTCAGCGCGGCGGGCGCATTGCCGGGCACGCTCTCAGCACTGCAACAACCACTTCATGACTTGCGCGACGCGGCGCAAAGCAACGGCCTTTCCACGCTGGACATCTGTTTAGGTTTTCTGCGCCTGACGGGCCTGATTGATACAGCCGTCGTTGGCGTGACCACCGCTGAAGAGCTGGAGCAGATATGCTCGGCCATGCAGACCCCAATTGCGGCTCTGCCTTATCAGAATTTTAGCCAGTCTGACCCTATGGTGCTGGACCCTCGGTATTGGCCGAAAATACAAATGCAGCGAGCGACATCATGATTATAGCCGTCATTCAAGCGCGCATGGGGTCAACGCGGCTGCCTGGCAAGACGCTGCTGCCCATTCTTGGCCGGCCCATGCTGGCCCATCAGATAGACCGCGTTCAGCGCGCCAAGCTGGTTGACCAAGTCATCCTGGCGACCAGTGGTCACCCGAGCGATGAACCCATCCAGCAATTCGCCCAGCAAAACGCCATTCCGTGCATTCGCGGCTCCGTCGACGATGTTCTTGACCGCTTCTACCAAGCCGCAAAGCGCACCCAGGCGGAACATGTGGTGCGGCTGACGGGTGATTGCCCGCTCAGCGACCCGGATATCATCGACGCTGTCGTCAGCGCTCATGTCAAACAGCACAACGACTATACATCCAATGTACACCCACCCACATATCCCGATGGATTTGATGTAGAGGTTATCACCGCACGCGCGCTTCAGGCCGCTTGGAACAATGCCAACAAAGCCTCAGAGCGCGAGCACGTGACCAGCTATTTCCGCCGCACGCTGCCACATGTCCAGCGCGGCAATGTGGCTCAAGAGACTGACCTAAGCCATATGCGCCTGACGGTCGATGAAGCCGCCGACTATGAAGTCATCAAGGCCGTGTTCGAAGCCTTTGTGGCACAAGGCAACGCTTTCTCCCTTGCAGATGTAGTGGGCTTCCTGGCTGACAAGCCCGATCTAGCTGGCAAGAACGCCGGGATTGAGCGTAATGCGGGCTTTCAAGCAAGCTTAGAAAAAGACGCCATCGCAGGCGCAGCATGACGCAGCCGCTGCGCCCGTTTGATACGTCACGGCGTCTGCTAAGCCGTGCGCGCAAGACTATCCCTCTGGGCAGCCAGACATTCTCAAAATCCTATCTGCAGTTTCCGCCGGAAATCGCGCCGCAGTTCATTGAACATGCCAAAGGCGCGACGGTCACCGACGTCGATGGCCACAGCTATACTGACTTTGTGAATGGCCTTTTGAGCGTCTTGCTTGGCTATGGCGATCCAGACGTCGATGCAGCCATTGCAAAGCAGCTGGGCAGCGGCATCAGCTTTTCCATGCCCCATCGCTTGGAGATGATTGTCGCCGAGCAACTCGTCGATATGATCCCGTGCGCGCAAAGTGTGCGCTTTGGCAAAAACGGCTCTGATGCAACCGCTGGCGCCGTGCGCGTGGCGCGTGCTTATACAGGCCGCGATCACGTGGCCGTCTGCGGCTATCATGGCTGGCAGGACTGGTACATCGGGTCCACCGCCCGGCATCTGGGCGTGCCTCAAGCCACACGCGAGCTCACGCACAGCTTTACCTACAACAATATCTTCAGTCTCAAGCGCTTGTTTGATGACCCGGATATTTCCTTGGCCGCTGTTGTCATGGAACCAATGAATGTCGACTATCCAGCGCCCGGCTTTCTAAAGGCCGTGCGCGAACTGTGCGATCGCCATGGAACGGTTTTGATCTTTGATGAGACGATCACTGGCTTTCGCTTCCATGAAGGCGGCGCACAAGCTCTGTTTAACGTCACGCCCGATCTTGCCACCTTTGGCAAAGGCCTGGCCAACGGCATGCCGCTGAGCGCCGTGGTCGGCCAGCGCGACCTGATGGCGGTGATGGATGATATCTTCTTCTCCTTCACCATGGGCGGCGAGACACTGTCTTTGGCTGCGGCTGACGCAGTGCTCACAAAGCTGCGCAATGAAGATGTGTTGCCACACATTCACGGTCTCGGCGATCGCTTAATGGCAGGTCTGAAGGCCCAACACGACGCGATTAGCAGCCCAAACTGGCTAAAGATTTGCGGCCACCCGTCCTGGTCCTTCGCTATGTTGAGCGATGCGCCCAGCGCAGATGTCTGGCAGCTCAAGACACTTTACATTCAGGAAATGGTCGCGCGCGGCTACCTGACGCTGGGAACGCAAAATCTTTCCTTTGCCCATAGCGACGCCGATATTGACGGCTTCCTGCAAGCTTTTTGCGAGGTGACTGGCTTGATGGCTGGCGCGATTGAAGCCAGCAGTGTTTCGGAGCACCTACGCTGCAAGCCGATTGAGCCTGTTTTCCGCGTTCGCGGCTAATCCCCACCGCTTTCTTTTTTTCTCCACCGCAAAGACAAAAAGAGCCAGCGTGCAGAGAAGCACGCTGGCCCAGGTGGAGAAGATCGTGTGCTTAGGGCGACTGGCTGGGCACAAAGGCCAAGCCAGCAGCCGCTCAGCTGTTTTCTATTAGTTACCGAACAGCGACAGGATGACCTGCGGCTGTGAGTTGGCGATGGATAGGGCCTGGGTGCCAAGCTGCTGCTTGACCTGCAGCGCCTGCAAGCTGGCACTCTCACGGGCCAGGTCTGCGTCAACCAGGTTGCCGATCCCTGTCTCCAGCGTATCACCGAGCTTATCTGCAAAGGTCCGCTGCAGCTCCATAGAGCGTGAACCAGCGCCCATGACAGTCATCACGGAACTCACATTTGCAATGGCGGTATCAATGATGGCAATGAGCGATTGTGCCTCAACATCAGTGGTAAATGTTGCAGCCGCAGAAAGGCCAACATTCGTACTGGACAAGGACAAGTCTTGGTGCGGGATGGAGATGGACTGGGTCGCATCAGCATTGGTAATTGCCGTGACAATATCGCCGCCACCGTTGATCAAGTTCGTGCCGTTGAAGGTCGCGTTGTCGACCAGCGTCGTGATTTGGTCGCGTAGCGCGTTAAAGTCTTCCTGCAGCGCAGAGCGGCTTTGATCATCAAGACCACTATCTGCAGCAGCAACGACTTTCTCTTTCATCTGGATGAGCACATCCGCGATGGATTCAGACGCTGCAAGCGCGATGTCGACCGCGGAGATCGAGCGATCAAGGCTTTGCTTAACAGCCGACAGACCCTGCAGGTTGGCCCGCAAATTCTGTGCAATCGCGAAAACCGCTGCATTGTCTTTCGCGTTTTGGACCTCAAGGCCCGTGTTAATGCGGAGCTGTGTGGACTGCAGATCAGCATTCGTGCGGTTCAAGTTTTGCAGAGCATTCAGCGCTGCAGCATTGGTGTTAATAGATAGCATTTTAGCGTCCTTCTCATGCGTCGATCTTCTCCGCCCGCCTTGTCTGCAGCGTGCGGTATGACGTTGCCTCATGAGCAGGAAGCGTGCCAAGTCTGTGCTAGGCGCCTAACACATTGTTTTTTCTATATTTTTAAGGGAACGGGTCTGGTCTCAAAAACGAGACCCATAGGAAAGTTGGACAGTCTTGCCCAGCAGCGGCAGCTTTTGCCTGGCAAAGATCGTCCGCTTTTGCCCAGCGCAAGCCAGCCTTCAAGCACTAAAAAGGCCAGCTGACTGACCGGTTGGGTGTCGCTTCCCGCACGGTCGGCCAGCTGGCCTCTTTAAGCAGTGGTCAAGCTGTTTGGCCTGCTGACATACAGGCCCGAACATGGATGAACCAGATCCTATTCGTTTTGGCTAAGCAGAATCGTCCAAAATCTTGCCGTCACGTCCTTCAATGGAAGACATGATTTTCAGCATCGCTTCAGAGGGAAACTGCCTTTCCACTTGCCCTGAGTCCTTATTGACGGCCTTGTACACAAAGCGGCCGCTGGCCTCATCTTTTTCTACTTCGATACGCAACTTCACGAAGCCTTCTCCAAATGCCTCGCTAAGGGCCTTCTCCACCCGGGCCAACGCACTTGTCTTCACGCTTTCGTCTTTTTCAGCCTTTTGGGCTGCTTGAACCGATTGGTCCGTTGGCAGGTCTGTTTGAACCTGGCCTTCGCCCACCCGGTTTCCTACCCCCCGGCTTGTGTCTATCGTCTGTGGCACAGCCGAGGTGTTTTGTGTCACCTTCGTATTTTGACTTATGCCTTCCATTACGCATTCCTTTTTTTCGAAAAAAGGGCCCAGCCGCGGCTACGCTACACGGTACTCTCGCGCGGCTGGGTATAATATCTCGCGGCCCTTACTTTGGCGCGAGGGCGACGCTGCGTCCGCCTACTCTAGCGCAGCGTCAATCCTTTCAGCGGGCCCTTACCTGAAGAGCGACAACACGGCGGATGGGGCCTGGTTGGCAATCGACAGCGCCTGCAAGCCAAGCTGCTGTTGAACCTGCAAGGACTGCAACCGCGCACTTTCTTGTGCCAGGTCAGCGTCCACCAAGTTCCCGATACCAGCTTCAATGGTGTCGGACAGTTTGGTTACAAAGGTTTGCTGTGCTTCAAGCGTCCGTGCAGCCGAGCCCAGCTGAGACAGGCTTTGGTTGACGGAGTTGATCGCCGTTTCGATCTCAACGACCAGTGAGGCTGCACCAGCAGCAGACGTTAGAGTCGAAGCAGTCAAAGATGCAGCACCGCCAGAAGCAGACACGTTTTGTGCAGCAACAGAGAACGTCTGTGTGCCAGTGTCATTCAAGATCGCTGTTAAGCTGCCTGTACCATCAATGATATTGGTGCCGTTAAATTCAGCGGACTGAACAATGGTGCCGATTTGGCTGAACAGAGCGTTGAAATCG
>JBCCDR010000053.1:0-11172 GCA_039030675.1 Pseudomonadota bacterium
AGGATGAAGGGCCAGGCATCCCAGAGGAAAGCCTGCCGAAGATTTTCGACCGGTTTTACACCGAACGCCCAGACTCTGAGGCTTTTGGGACGCATTCTGGGCTGGGGCTGTCCATTTCAAAGCAGATTGTGGAGGCCCATGGTGGGCAGATTGCCGCCACCAATTTGCCCAGTGGCGGCGCACGCTTTGCCGTTTCGCTTCCAGGTTTAAAATAGCCGCTCAAACGTGCTTGACTGTCGCGGTTTCGGCGCTGACACTCGGGTCTATGGCACATCTGCTCCACGCAACCGCAGTCTGCAGTGACGCAAAGGGGATCTTGCTGACCGGGCCGTCCGGGGCTGGCAAATCAGACCTGGCCTTGCGCCTTATCGACCATGGGGCTGTGCTTATCAGTGACGATGCTGTGGTGCTTGAAGAGGGGTATTTGCGCGCGCCGGCACGCTTGCGCGGCAAATTAGAAGTCCGCGGCGTTGGGATTGTGCGTATGCCGCATATGGCAAAGCCCGTTGCACTAAAACTGCAGATAGCGCTGAGCGACAGTCAGGATGTCGCGCGTATGCCTAGCTTTGAAGCTGGGGAATATGGCTGTCCGTGCCTCACGCTCAATCCTTTTGAAGCGTCCACACCGCTGAAAGTCCGCGCCGCTGCGGAGCAGCTCAGCGCTCTTGTCAAGGCGGCGTCATGAGCGACGGCAACACTGTTCCCAATCGCCTTGTCTTGGTGACCGGCATGTCCGGCGCTGGCAAATCCACGGCGCTCAACGTGTTTGAAGATTTGGGCTATGAAGCCATCGATAACCTGCCCATTCCGCTGATCCAGCGCTTGCTGCGCACGCCTGATGTCAATCCCGACCATGCCGAAGGGCGGCCTTTGGCCATTGGCGTGGACAGCCGGACCCGCTCTTTTACTGAGCGCCAAGCGCAGGCTGATATTGAGCGCCTGCGGGCCATGCCGCATGTGGATTTGCAGCTGGTCTATTTTGACTGCTCTGACGAGGAACTCACCAAGCGCTATTCCCAAACCCGGCGCCGGCATCCTTTGGCGCTTGATAGGCCCATCGCGGATGGCATCGCGCGCGAGCGGCAACATATGGCGCCGCTGCGCGAAATTAGTGATGTTTATTTTGATACCACAACGCTGAACATCCACGATCTCAAACGCCGCCTCATTGACCTGTTTGAGCCGCAGCGCTCAGAGAGTTTGACGCTGACGGTCATGTCCTTTGGCTTCGCCCGCGGCGTGCCCCGCGATGCAGACCTGATGTTTGACATGCGCTTCTTGCGCAATCCGCACTATGTGCCGGAGCTGCGCGATAAGACCGGCATGGATGAACCCGTTGCCGCCTATGTGGCTGCTGATAAGGACTTTGATGCGGTCTTCGAGCAGATCGCCGGATTATTGCGCACTTTGCTGCCGCGCTATCAGCAGGAGGGCAAGTCCTACCTCACCGTTGCCATCGGCTGTACCGGCGGGCGGCACCGCTCTGTTTTTACAGCAGAACTGCTGTCGAAAACGCTGGAAATAGATGGCTATAAGGTGCACATAAGTCATCGGGATGTGGCGCTAAAGCCAGTGCAATAACGCCTTGGCTTACACGCAGAGTTGACCGCCGAAAGGGCCGCGTACAAACAATGATTGGCTTGGTGATTGTCACACATGGCCGGCTTGCAGTGGAGTTTATCGCCGCCATGGAACATGTGGTTGGCCCCCAGCCCCAGGTCCAAGCCGTTTGCATCGGCGCGGACGATGACATGGAAGCGCGCCGCGATGATATACAAGCTGCCACCCAGCAGGTGGATACCGGCGCCGGCGTCATCATTTTAACCGACATGTTTGGGGGGACACCCTCTAATCTTTCCATCAGCCTGCTGTCTGATGGGCATGTGGAGGTCATTGCAGGCGCAAACCTGCCCATGCTGATTAGGCTTGCCTCTGTGCGCACCAAATTGCCACTCAGTGAGGCGGTTGCCGCGGGCCGGGATGCCGGACGCAGCTATATCCACGTTGCGTCTCAATTATTGCCGAGTGAAAAAGCGTAAAAGCGCGCGCAAGACGCTACGCTATCAGCTGCTTTTGGGGAGATAAGGCCACATGATTGATGCCAGTAGCCATAGTGCTGCGCTGGAGATACGCAACTAGCGTGGTCTGCACGCCCGCGCGTCAGCGCGCTTTGTCGAAACCGCCGCCCGCTTTGATGCGGATGTGCGTGTTCTCAAGGACGGTATGGAAGTGGTTGGGACATCCATCATGGGGCTGATGCTGCTTGCCGCCTCAAAGGGCGATACCATTGATGTCCGCGTGAGTGGCCGCGAGGCCGCTGCGGCTCTTGACGCGCTGCGCACGCTTGTTGCTGCGCGTTTTGACGAAGACTGATGGCATCTCATAACACTGTTGCCGGGCAGGGCGTGTCCGCCGGTGTTGCCATTGGCAAGGCCTATGTGTTCGACCGCGGCGAAGCGCGCGTTGCCAAATACAGGCTCAAAGAAGAAGCCATCGAAGCTGAGCTCGCCCGCTTTGATAGCGCTGTTGAGGCAGCCAAAGCGCAGCTTGAAGAAGTCGATAGGCGGGCGAAAAATCTGTCTGGCGCTGCGGAGGAAGAATTCTACCTCCTGCTCAAAGCGCACGCGCAGATGCTGGAGAATTCTAGGTTGCTGCGCTCAGTCGTCTCGGTCATCAAGCTGGAGCAAATCAATGCAGAGGCCGCGGTGCAAGCCGCGCTGGACCAAATTGCCGAAGACTTTCGCAAAATCGGCGACCCATACTTGGCGGCGCGGCTGGATGACATTCGCGAAGTGGGCCACCGTCTAATCGCCAACCTCACGGGCAAAGGGCAAAGCCGCTTTGGTCACTTAGAAGATGGTAGCATCGTCGTGGGCAACACGGTGAGCCCAGCTGACGTTGCGCTCATGGCGGAAGCCAATGTGGGCGGCTTTGTCAGCGCTCAGGGCGGCGCGGAAGGCCACACCGCTATTCTCGCCCGCGCACTCGGGCTGCCGGGTGTCGTGCAGGCCGGCGATATTTTGGATGCCGTTGAGACGGGCAATGTTCTGGTGCTGGACGGCAGCACCGGCAGCGTCGTCATCAATCCCGATCCTCAGCAGCGCGCGCTCTATGAAGGTCTGCAAGCCGACTTCGCCCGTGAAGTCGCTGATTTGTCGACGCTGCGCGATACACTTGCCAAAACCACCGATGGCACCGTGATTTCCCTGGCCGCCAATATTGAGCTGCCGCAAGAGGTGATCTCCGTCCAGGCAAGCGGGGCAGACGGCATTGGCCTCATGCGGTCAGAATTTCTGTTTATGAACCGCGACGAGGTCCCAACCGAGGAAGAGCAGTTTCAAGCCTATAAGGCGCTGATTGAAGCCATGGACGGCGCGCCTGTGACCATCCGAACCTTAGATGTGGGCTCCGATAAACTTTCCAATGCGCTGCGTGGGCACTTTCAAGAAGCAGAAAATCCAGCTTTGGGTCTGCGCGCCATACGCTTGTCTTTGAAGGAATCAGAGCTTTTAGAAGCCCAGCTCTGCGCTTTGCTGCGCGCCGCGCATTATGGCCCGCTGCGTATCCTGCTGCCCATGATCACCACGCCCGATGAGGTCCGCCAGGTGCGATCGGTGATGCTGCGCATGGTGCGGCGAATGGCGCGGCGCGGGCAGCCTATCCCTGACCCGCTGCCGCCTCTTGGCGTGATGATTGAGGTCCCCGCAGCGGCTCTGGCCGCAGATGCCTTGGCAAGCGAGTGTGATTTTTTCTCCATCGGGACCAATGACTTAACGATGTACACGCTGGCGATTGACCGGGGCAACGAGCAAGTCAGCGACCTCTATAACCCGCTCCATCCGGCCGTCCTGCGCCTCATCCAGTTCGCGACTGCCGCGGCGGACAAAGCCGATATTCCCATCAATCTGTGCGGTGAAGTCGCTGGCGACCCGCGCATGACCAAGCTGCTGCTTGGCCTTGGCCTGCGGCATTTCTCCATGTCCGCGCCCGCGCTGCCGCGCATTAAGAAGCAGGTCACGCAGCTTTCTGTGGAAGATGCAATAAGCCTTGGGGCGAAGATTATGAGTATGACCGATATCAGCGCTATCATGTCTAGTATCTACGACCCAGAATCACAAACTGACTAAACTAAAAGACGTTTGCAAATCGCTAGTCTTGCGGCCTCGGTATTACGGTTTGCTGAGGTCTAATTATTTGTTTGCCGGTTTTTGCCCTCAGAAGGTCAATTGCTATCTCGTCCCCGTCATTTTCTGGAGATAGCTTTAAAATCAAAGATTTTCCGTCCGCAAGCGACCTGATCTGAACCACCGTTTCACTCGTGACGCCACCTTCGTTTAAGACTTCGATATGCCCTATGTTCTCGTACGCAATGTGTCTGCTACTGACTTGGCCATCTCCGCTACGATAGCCAATGGCACGACGATCTGTAAGAATAAAACCTTCATCCTTCAGATCAAAAACTGCCGTTGAGTAAAAGGCCAAAACCTCTTCACCTTCGTCAATAAGTTCTAACTGATCAAGTACCTCAATTGTCTTTTGACTTATATTGTCTTTAAAAGAAACGGCTGCAGACGGTCCGTTTCTGATTTCCGACCAAGCTCCAAATGCGATCAAAATTGTCAAAATAATCGTGACTAGAATACCCAAAGCGGAAAGCGCTTTTCTCCATATTGGGGTTCGCAAAGGGACTTCTTCTGAGCGTTTATTAAGTCGATGCCAGACAACAGTTCCAACTAAGCTACGACCGAAAAAAAAACAGAAAATGAAGCTAACTATGATAAATATAAAACGCCCATGACCCATCGCCAACATTACAGAATTGGCGATGAAAAATGCAAACAGCAATATAGCCCAAAATCTAGCGTGATGTTTTACTGCAAACCCTGCCCCCAATATTAATGCTGTGCTGATCATTCTTTCAAAGTCGAGCAAGTAAGTCGACAGGGAGCCAGAACGTTGTCCGTTCGAACTAATGCCAATGGAGCCAGCAATGACGTCAATTATGGCGAAAAATACTGATGCGAGGAATGCACTTCGACAATAGTTGTCAGCTTGTTCCAACGTTATATTTCGAAACCAATTTGCCAATATCTGAACCCTCTTGATGAGTTATGCCGTCGAGGAAGCATTCGCTTTGTTTGTCACAGGACACAGGTTCAAATAACAATAGCTGACTTCAATCTAGCGGAGAAGCCGGCTCATTCCTCTAGGCTGCCCTCGATGAGACGCAATCGGCTTGGAAAAAAGGACGGTTTTTAGTATGATATCGTCGAAAATATAAAGATATCTTTATATATTTGTGGTGTTGGGTTGTGCGAGTCTGGCCTGCTGACCTATAGCAGGGCCCAAATTTACACGACCACCGCAGCGCGGCAGCACGATCCTCTTGAAAGGAATGCACCGATTATGACCACAGATTACATCATCAAAGATATCTCCCTGGCCGATTGGGGCCGCAAGGAAATCGAGATTGCTGAAACAGAAATGCCAGGCCTGATGGCGCTGCGCGAAGAATATGGTGACAGCCAGCCGCTCAAAGGCGCGCGCATTGCCGGCTCTCTACACATGACCATTCAAACCGCGGTTCTGATTGAAACGCTGACCGCGCTTGGCGCGGAAGTGCGCTGGGCGTCCTGCAATATCTTCTCCACGCAAGACCAAGCTGCTGCGGCCATTGCCGAAACAGGCGTGCCTGTGTTTGCCGTCAAAGGTGAGACCCTGGACGAATATTGGGATTATGCCGATAAAATCTTCCATTGGCCTAATGGCGAAGTCGCCAACATGATTTTGGACGATGGCGGTGATGCGACCATGTACATCCTGCTTGGCGCTAAGGCTGAGAAAGATATCTCCGTGCTTGACAATCCGAGCAATGAAGAAGAGGTCGCCTTTTACGCGACGATTAAGAAGCGCATTCAGGAAAGCCCAGGCTGGTTTGAGAAAGTGCGCGCATCCATCCAAGGCGTGTCGGAAGAGACCACGACTGGTGTTCTGCGCCTCTATGATCTCGCCAAGAAGAACGAACTGCCGTTCCCAGCGATCAACGTCAACGACAGCGTCACAAAATCCAAGTTTGACAACCTTTATGGCTGCCGCGAGAGCTTGGTGGATGGCATCCGCCGCGCAACCGATGTGATGCTCTCCGGCAAGGTTGCCGTGGTTGCTGGCTATGGTGATGTGGGCAAAGGCTCCGCGGCGTCTCTGCGCCAAGGCGGTGCCCGGGTCATGGTCACTGAGATTGACCCCATCTGCGCGCTGCAAGCCGCCATGGAAGGCTATGAAGTCGTTACCATGGATGAAGCTTGCAAGACAGCGGATATCTTCGTAACCGCCACCGGCAATAAAGACATCATCACGCTCGAGCATATGCGCGAAATGAAAGATCGCTCGATCGTCTGCAACATTGGTCACTTTGATTCCGAAATTCAGATCGCCTCTCTGCAGAACTACAAATGGGATGAGATCAAGCCGCAGGTCGACCAAGTTGAATTCCCTGACGGGAAGAAACTCATCGTGCTTGCCAAAGGCCGCTTGGTCAACCTGGCCTGCGCGACCGGTCACCCCAGCTTTGTGATGTCTGCCTCCTTTACCAACCAGGTTTTGGCGCAGATTGAGCTGTGGACCAAGGGCGAGCAGTACAACAACGATGTCTATGTCCTGCCCAAGCATCTCGATGAGAAGGTGGCTGAATTGCACCTGGCGAAGCTGGGCGCGCAGCTTACCAAGCTGAGCGATGAGCAGGCGGACTATATCGGCGTTCCTGTCGATGGCCCGAAAAAGCCAGAGCATTACCGCTACTAGGGTTTAAGTCCCATGGACGCCATTTGATCGTTCACAATGGCGAACTCGGTGTTTTCTCCTAGCAGTCCCGTCATCTCTGTGCTCGTCACAGAGATCCATTCCTGAGCATTCGATACTGGCCGGAAAGGCTCAGGAGTGGATTCCTGTGACAAGCACGGGAATAACCACGAGCGTAAGATACGCTCAGAGCTATCAGTCCCCCTCATCATTTGCCTTAAAAACAATCACGAATTGCGATTCAGTGTGTGGCTTTGCTTCCTGCACTTTGTTATCAGTAGCGTATATTGATGATATGCGGCTTTAAACAATGGCGTTGAAAGATTTAGGCGTGGGCAAGACCGCGCGGATCGTTGCTCTTGCGGGCGATGACCATATGAATGCGCTGTTGCGCGAGATTGGGTTTCATGAAGATGCCGAGGTAGAAAAGCTCGGTGTCGGCCCCCTTGGCTCGCCGTTCCAAATCCGGTTGGGGCGCATGGTCATTGCGCTGCGCCCGGATGAAGCGGAAGCCATTGAGGTGGCGGCCCTGACATGACAGCGATGCGTATGGCGCTTGTGGGGGCGCCTAATTCTGGAAAATCCACACTTTTCAATGCTTTAACGGGTGGCCGCGCGCGTATCGCTAACTATGCTGGCGTGACGGTTGAGCGGCAAGAAGGGCGCTTTACAACACCGGGCGGTAAAGAGATCGAGCTGGTCGATTTGCCTGGTGTGTACGGGCTCTCCCCGCGCTCCATTGACCAAAAAATCACCCTCGACGCCCTTCAGGGCGATGTGGCGGGTTCTGCCGCGCCTGACGCCTTGGTTGTTGTGGTGGATGCGACCAATTTGCGCGCGCGTTTGCTGCCAATCTTGCAAATCAAGGCCTTGGGCAAACCCATGATCGTCGTCTTGAACATGATGGACCTGGCTGAGCGTGACGGCGTGAAGCTAGACTTGGAGGGTTTAGAGACGCTGCTGGGCGTTCCCGTCGTGCCGGCCCGCGCGGTGCGTCCGGATGGGCGCCAGGCTTTGCTTGGTCGTCTGGACAGCGTTGATGAAGCAAAGAGCCAGAGCGCGGCAGGCCAGACCAATGATAGCAGTGCGGGCGCGCTCCAGCGTGAGGCGCGCCACATTGCAAAGGAGGTTATTCTCTTTGAACCTCCCATCCACCGGGCAACGCGCGCCATTGACCGGGTCGTGCTGCATCCGCTGCTGGGAACGCTGCTGCTTGCCGCTTTGCTGTTCTTTATTTTCCAGGCAGTCTTTACCTGGTCCTCCGTTCCCATGGATGCCATTGAAGCCGGAGCGGCTTGGCTTGGCGACACCGTCCGCGCTCTGATCCCCACCGCTTGGCTGCAAAGCCTTATTGCGGACGGCATTATTGCCGGCGTGGGTAGTGTCGTGGTCTTCCTGCCGCAGATTGTCATTCTCTTTGCGTTCATCTTGCTGCTGGAAGCCTCAGGCTATATGGCCCGCGCGGCGTTTTTGATGGATTCCCTGATGCTGCGGGTGGGCCTTAATGGCCGCGCGTTCATTCCGCTGCTCTCCAGCTTTGCCTGCGCGATACCCGGCATTATGGCGGCCCGGACGATTGAGAATGACCGCGACCGCTTGACCACCATCATGGTTGCCCCGCTGATGACCTGTTCAGCCCGGCTGCCCGTTTATACCTTGGTGATCGCAGCCTTTATCCCGCCGCTCAAGGTGGGCGGGCTTAACCTGCAAGGCATCGTCATGTTCGGGCTGTATATCTTTGGCATCTTAGGCGCGATTACGGTCGCCTTCGTTTTGAAGAAGACGCTGACCCGCGGCGCACCTCAACCGCTCATCATGGAACTGCCGACCTATAAATGGCCGGTGTGGAAAGACTATTTTCGCAACATCTGGATCCAGGCGCGGGCCTTTTTAAAGCGCGCTGGTACCGCCATCTTCATGGTCTCAATCGTGCTTTGGTTCCTCGTGAGTTATCCGTCCGCAGCGACGTCCTTTAAGGATACTTTTGCCGGAAAAATCGGCGGCTTTCTTGAAGTCCTGGTAGCGCCCATTGGCTTTAATTTGGAAATCGCTGTCGCTTTGGTGCCTGGCATCGCGGCCAGAGAGGTCGCGGTCGGCGCGCTAGGCACCGTCTATGCCGTCCAAGGCGGTGAGGAGAATATCGCCGGTCTTGCCGAAACGCTGCAAAGTGCTTGGAGCCTGCCGACAGCCTTTGCTTTCCTTGCCTGGTATGTTTTCGCGCCCATGTGCTTTGCCACTTTGGCAACCATACGCCGGGAGGCGAACTCCCTTGGCTGGGCTGTCTTTACGGCAGGCTATCTTTTCACGTTAGCCTATGTAGCCGCCGGCACTGTTTTTTGGTCAGCAACTGCGCTTGGGCTTTAGCCTTTAGCTCTTTGCCTTTTTGCCGTATAGTTCCATGCGGTGATCGACCAGTTCATAGCCCAGCTTTTTAGCGATAAGCTGCTGCAGCTCTTCAATTTGTTCGTCGTAGAACTCGATGACCTGGCCTGTTTCAACATCGATGAGATGGTCGTGATGGTCATCCCCAGCCGGCTCATAGCGTGAGCGGCCTTCTTTAAAATCATGACGTTCGACGATGCCTGCGTCTTCGAACATGCGCACTGTCCGGTAGACCGTCGCAATGGAGATTTTCGCGTCGAGATCAACGGAGCGTCGATAGAGTTCTTCTACATCTGGATGATCGCTGGCTTCGCTCATCACTTTGGCAATAGTGCGGCGCTGATCCGTCATACGCAGACCGTGCTCAGCGCAAACAGCTTCAATATCAATCATAGCGGGGGGCCTTTTGAGAGTTACGTGACTGTCTTATTACACGTAGTACCGCCGGTGAGACAAGCAACGACACCCCTCTAAAAGTGATCGTTTTTATCTGTTTAAAGCTGTTGAACGAGATGATGCGCTAGCGCCAGAGGCCGCGCGTATCGACCAGGACTTTCTCCGCCAGCTTCGCTTTGGGAATGCGTTTGAATTCCTTATGGTCCACAAGCAGGACGACAATGTCCGCTGTCTCCAAGGCAGCATCAACGGTGGTGAGCGCGGCGCCTGTGTCTTCAAAGGACGCAGGGAGAGCCTCGATATTGGGCTCCACCGCCAGCACATTGTTCCCAAAGCGTTTTGCGAGCTGCTGCGTGATGTCGAGGGCTGGGCTGTCGCGCACGTCGTCGATATCGGCTTTGAACGTGAGGCCTAAACACGCAATTTTGGGCGCTTTAAACCGCTCGGCGTGGCGATAGACTTTTTCCAGCACCGCACTTGGCTTTGCGTCATTGATGGTGCGGGCCAGGGCGATGAGCTGGGCGTGTTCAGGCGCCTTTTCAACGATGAACCAGGGGTCGATGGCAATACAATGCCCGCCCACGCCTGGACCAGGCTTTAAGATGTTGACCCTCGGATGGCGATTGGCGAGCGCAATTAGCTCCCACACATCCACATCTAAGGTGTCGCAAATCAAAGACAGCTCATTGGCAAAAGCGATATTGACGTCACGAAAGGCGTTCTCCGTCAGCTTGGTGAGCTCCGCAGTGCGCATGTTGGTGAGCAGGCATTCGCCTTTCACGAAGCTCTCATAGAGCGCTTGAGCTTTTTCCGCGCACGCTGGTGTTGCGCCGCCAATCACCCGGTCATTTTGCACCAGCTCGATGAGAACGCGCCCCGGCAGGACGCGTTCAGGGCAATGGGCGGCATGATAGGCAACGCCGGCTCCGCCAGCCTCTTTCAAGTCAGGCCGCGCCGCTTCTAGCCAATCACACATCTGTTGCGTGGTGCCGGGCGGCACCGTGGATTCCATGATGACCAAATTGCCGGGTGCCACATGCGGCGCGATCGCGTCGACGGCTGCTTTCACATGGCGCAGGTCAGCGCGTTTTGTTTCTTCGAACGGTGTTGGCACGGCGATGATGAAGGTGTCCGCGCGTTGCGGCTGGGTGCTGACGGTCAGCCGGCCGGAGGCGACAACGCCTTGCAGCAGGCCGTCTAGGTCCATCTCGACGATGTGCGCTTTGCCTGTTTTGATGGTCTCAACAGCGCTTTCATTCACATCCACGCCGTGCACTTGATAGCCTGACCGGGCGAAAACCGCCGCCGTTGGCAAGCCTATGTAGCCAAGGCCGACAACACAGATGCTAGGCAAAGCGGCCATGGTTAATCACCTCCACGATGCGCTGCGCGGCCTTGCCGTCGCCATAAGGGTTATGGGCTTGGCTCATGGCCGTATAGACGTTTTCATCGTCGAGCAGCCGGCTGGTCTCTTCAGTGATGCGCTGGGTGTTTGTCCCAACAAGTTTCACCGTTCCCGCATCCACCGCCTCCGGCCTTTCGGTCGTCTCGCGCATCACAAGCACCGGTTTTCCAAGGCTTGGGGCCTCCTCCTGG
>JBCCDR010000054.1:0-11018 GCA_039030675.1 Pseudomonadota bacterium
ATTGGTTCGAACGCCGCACCGCTTCATAGATATACCAGCGATCACCGGTGGACCATTCGGGCAGAGTTTGGCCAAAGGCTTTTTGTGTGGCTGCGTCACTGAACAGGTTTTGGCCTGCATTGGGCCAGTAGTTTTTGGTGACGGTCCGGCCATTTTCTGACAGGGCAGGAAAGGCCTCTCCTAAGCTCTCCATCCATGTGACCAATTGGGCCGAGCTGGTTGAAATATCCGCGGCAGGCCGGGTGCGGATGGCCTTGAGCTTTTCCTTGCGCTCCCGGTCTTTCTCACGGTCTATATCACGCGCGATGTCTTTCTCCGCGCGCCTGATCTCGTTGTATCGTTTACTAACTGCGATTTCCGCTTTTGAGGCTGCGGTATAGGCCGCTTGTAAGTCGCGTACGCGCGCATTTGCATCTTTATAGGCTTGGTTTGCAGTCTCTCTCTCCGGTCCCGTCAAGTCGCGGCGCGCGTCTCTTATCTCGCCCCGCTCAACTTTGGCTTCATCCCAGGCCTGTTTGGTCGCGGCTGTCTTGCTTTTGGCGTCTTCATATTCGCGCTGCACCTCTTTGAACGCGTCACTCTCGAAGGTCTCTTGGATTGGCCGCTGCCTTAAATCAGCGCCCCTGCGGCTGGGCGCGCGCGGTGCTGGATCTGGGGCTTCGCTTGCTTCGCTTTTCGCAAAGTCGATCGCCGCGATTTGTGCGGATTTGGATAAGGCATATTTGGGCGTTGGGGTGGATAGGTTCATCGCTTCCCCAAGCGACTCAGCGATGTCTTGGGGTATCTCGGCTTCACGCCATAGGAGAACCGGCAAGACCGCCGTTTGATAGGCCGTCGCAAGCGTCTTATTCCGGCGTGCATTGTTGGCGCTCACAAGCTTTCCAAGCAGGACCTGCTTCTCAGGGTCAAACAGCAACCGCAACCCACTTGGAGAAATGGCTCTGCTGGGCACCTGTCGGTTCCAACGTGTTTGCCCGCCAAAAGTGAGCGCGCCGGTTTGGGTATTTAAACGGGCGGAGACGCTTGCCGTTCCGCGCAGTTGCCGATCCCTGCTTTCCAACGCACTGACCAGTTTTTCCCCGCGCTCTGTCTCTTCAAAGCCTGGATGCACATAGCCGGCGGCACGCAGCGTCATGGAAACTGTGAAGGCTTTGGAGAAATCCCTGCGGGCGTCGTCGCCAACCAAGTTATATTGTGTGCTGATGTTTCCGCGTGGTTTGGAGACAGCAAATCTATTGTTCGCCTTTGAGGCTTCTAGCAGCTGCTTGCGCAAAGCATTTAACTCTTGCCGCGTGGCGCCCTCTTCTTTGGCAGCGCTCAGCGCTTCGCTTCTGCTCTGAGATGTCGTCGCAGCCGTAAACTCCAGCGAGATCCGCAACAGGGAAAATTCCGACGGTGATGGGGTTGCAACAAAGCCTTCCCACCGTCCTTCAATCGCCTCCGAGGCTATCGCGCTAGGCTGCGCGGACAGCTCTGTCGACACAAAGATGAGGCCAATAACAGCCACGAAGAGGCGCGATAGTCGGGTTCGTTTCATGGGAGATATCTCCAAAACACAGGACAATCTTTGCAGTTCACATCTAGCGCTAGACCGCCAACAATCGCAAGAGAACCTGGGCGCTATGTTCAACTCACTATTGCCCGTTCGGTCCGTCAACAAATGCCGCGCGCGCCACTACCGCATTTTGGGCCCCAGCTCCAAAAACGAGAGCAGCTTGACAAAGGCTTCCAGCCTTTGGGCGCGGTAAGCGGGGATATCAACGTCCTCCCAATCGAGGATACCTTTGCCGTCGCGGATGCCGTTGCGGCCGGCTTTCATGTTTTCTGCGACGATGGGCGGGGAGGAGAAGCGGTTCGCGTCGAGGTTTTTCGACAGGTAATCGGTGGCGTAATAGAGGATGTCGTTGCCGCCGAAATCGATGAATTCGAGCAGGCCTAAGATGGCATAACGCACGCCAAAGCCCATGCGCACTGCTTTGTCGATGTCCTCAGGCGAGGCGACGCCTTCTTCGGCCATGCGGGCGGCTTCATTAAGGGCCATGGCTTGCAGGCGCGGGACGATATAGCCCGGTGTGTCTTTCATCACCACTGGGTGCTTGCCGATGCTTTCAAGCGATGTGGTGAGGGTGTCCACTGCGGCCTGGTCGGTGCTGTCAGAGCGTGCCACTTCCACCAGCGGCATCAGCATTGCCGGGTTCAGCCAATGGCCGTTCACAAAGCGCTCGGGATTGGCCCCCATCTTCGCTAGATCGCTCACTGACATGGTCGAAGAGGTCGATGACATCACGGCATTGCAAGGCGCTAAATTGCAGGCCCATTGGAATAGCGCTTGCTTTGCCTCCGCGGTTTCTGGCACGCCTTCAAACACGATGTCTGCGTCTGCCAGTGCTCCAACCGCCTCAGCGCGCGGCAGCACCGTGATGCGCTCCAAAGCGGCTGCAACGCCGGCCTCGCTGCCAAGGCCGATGCTGGCCAGGAAGCTCAAGTCTGCTTTGATTTCCGCTTCTGCTTCACTGAGAACGCGCGCGGCGTCACTTGGCGACCGCTCTTTCACGTCGCAGAGTGTGATGGGCGTTCCCGCCGCCGCATAGGCTTGCGCGATGCCGCGGCCCATGCGGCCTGCGCCTAGGATGACGATCTTGCTCATGCAGCATGCTTCGCGTTGATAACGGCGCCTGACACAACATCTTCAATCGGCTCAATAGCCGCGTAGCCACCATGCCCTCCACTGATGACTGCCACATCCATGCATCTTCTCCCCTCATAGTCAGCACTCAGACTAGGAGATAGTCACCGCCCAAAAAATTCAAGCTTAAAGTATTTTACCGCTTAGCCAGCGGCCTTGCGCTTTCGCCGGGGGCGGGTGCGCACGACGCTTTTTTGTAAGAACTTGGGGAAGGCGTTCTGGTGTCTGCGCACAAACCGGTCAAGCCCTGGGAAGCGTTCACGCAGGGCGGTGATGCGGCGGCGCAGTGGCGGCACATAGGGCGCGAGCATGAGCAGCGCGACGGCAATCAAGGGCGCGCCAAGGGGCAATGGCAGCGGCAATAGCACAGCGCCTGCCAGGAGCAGAAAAACGCCTCCAATCAGCGACATCAGCTGCATAACCGCGCTGCCCATTCTATCCCACATCGCTGCGCCCTTATGCGCGCAGATTTGTGACACCATGATGGTCAAGGCTTGCGATATTTTTGTTTTCTGCGCTCCTAGGCTGCGTGGGAGGCGTCCTGCGTGTTAACGATTGCCAGGATCATGGAGGTCGTGGATGCCAGAAGGCGCTCTAAATGCGCGCGGTCGGCGGCCTTTTCCTTTGCGGCCGACACAGATATTTGGGTGATTTCGGCAAGCGCTTCAGGCGATAGCCCTGCGCTTGAGAGCGCATCGCTTTTGCTTTCAAATGCCTTTGCGAGCACGGCTCTAAAAGCGTGCTCGTTCTCAGCGATTTCATCACGGCTCGCGGCGTTCATGCCCAGGATGATGTCCTCAGCATTGGGGGATGCGTGCAGCAATTCATAGGGCTTGATCGCAAGCTGTGCGAAAATCACGTCCAGTTGGTCAGCGAGAGTTCGGCAGGATTGTAAACCGGTTTCGATCTCCGCCATCGCGCGCTGCGTGAACAGCTGGATTGTGGCGCGCAAAACCGCATCCTTATTGGCAAATGCATTGTAGAGTGTCTGGCGGGCAATCCCTGCTTCATGCGCGATGTCGTTCATGCTGGTGCGTTTGACCCCGTATCTTAAAAACAGGGCCAAGCCAGCATCGAGGATATGGATCTCGCGGTCATTCATATTGGACATCTTGACATTTCACGTCCTTTTGTCAATATGTACAAACAGACGATAAATGTCTAAATGAAGGCCCTTCCCATGCTCACCCTGATCTCCCGCCCTGCCGGACGCTTTCTTGCCAATATGATGCTCAAGCCCTTGCCGCAGCCTTTTCCAAAGACCCCTGCGGATTATGGGCTCTCCTACCGTGACGTGGCCTTCCCTACGCGGGACGGCTTGACCTTAAGGGGATGGCTGATCAATGAAGATGCGGAAAAAATCGTGATCATGAGCCATTTCGGCTACCGCGCAAACCGCTTTGGCTACCAGCTCAAATACCAACCGCGCCTGAGCAAGCCCTACAACAAGGACATAGAGTTTTGCATTGTCGCCAAGCGGCTTGTGGAAGCAGGCTACGGCGTGCTCATGTATGACCTGCGCAATCATGGCGAAAGCGACAAGACGGAGCTCGGCGTTGGCACCGGCGGCAAGGGCGAACGCTTTGATGTGATTGGCGCGGTGGAGTTTATCGCCAGCGAGGCCTCAACTAAAGAGAAGCCGATTGGTCTGCTCAGCTATTGCTACGGCGCCAACACCACGTTCTTCGCCTTCCAGGAAGATGCGGACTTTCTCAGCCGGCATGTGCGGGCGCTGGTGGCTTTGCAGCCCCTGTCAAATGGCGATTATCTCAAAGCCATGAAGTTGCCTAAGAGCATCTACGCGGCAGCACAAGACCACTATGAGGCCCATTCAGGCGGATATCCCTTTGTCGCGCCCATTGAAGAGGCAACCCCGAGCGTGACGGTGCCAACGCGGCTGGTTCAAGCGCGCAAAGACCCCTTTGCCGATATGGACAAAGTCAAAATGATGTTCGACGGCATTCCAGCGGAAAAGGAGATGTTTTGGCTGGAAGAGCCGACACATCGCTTTGACGGCTATAATTGGTTCGCTGACCATCCAGCCGATATGCTGGCGTGGTTTGACAGGTTCATGGCTTGAGGCACGTCCATAGAGCCTCAAACAGCGCCATCATCTCGCGCGAGCCGGCACCCGCTTAGGCCCGGATGCCCATTTCTTTCAGCAGCGGCAACACGTTATCGCGGATGTAGGGAAACTCTTCGGCATAGTCGACACAGGAGAAGAGCGAGCCGGCAAAGCCCATGTCGTGGAACATCTTAAAGCCTTCCGCCACTTGCTCGGGCGTGCCCACCAGCGGGAAACCGCCATGGCCTGCTGCAAAACGGTCTTTCATGAGCTTCAGTAAGTCATGCGGGAAGGATTGGGCATGGGCAAATTGCAGGTTCACCAGGTTGTCGACCGCAGGCCAATCGGCGTTGTCCTGGGCGTAGTATTTCAGATAGTCCTGCGCTTCCTTCTCCGTCTCCCGGCACACGATGGAAGCGAAGGTGATGCAGCGGATGTCGCGGCCGGCTTTCGCGCCCATGGCTTTGAGCTCTTTGACCTCTTCGCGGCTGCGGTCGGGGTCGACGACGGGGGTGAAGAGAAAATCCACATTGTTGACGGCAAATTCCCGGCCTTGGCCTGAGCCCGCAGCGTTGACGATGGGGATGTGGCCCAGCGGCTTGGGGTCGGAATGGACTTGGTCGAGGTGGAAGTACTTTCCATCCCAGTCAAAGCGCTCTGGCGCTGACCACAGCTTGCGCACCACGTCAAACCACTCTTGGGCATAGCCATAACGGGTTTCATGGTCGTCTGGCAGGGTGAGGCCCAGCGCGCGATACTCCGGCTCATTCCAGCCCGCTACAATGTTCAGCCCAACGCGTCCGCCGGAGATATGGTCCACCGTGGCAAGCTGCTTGGCCACGACAACGGGGTGGTTGGCGGCGGTGTGGATGGTAGCGAACACGCAGATGTCGTTGGTGTGCGAGAGCAGGCCCGCGGCCCAGGTCATGGTCTCTAAAACCCCGGCGTGGAAATCAATCTCCTCCCCGCCATAGCCAACCCAGCGCGCAATGGGCACCATCATCTCAATGCCTGCATCATCTAGCAGCTTGGCAAGCTTTAAATTGGACGCCCAGCTGGCATCCCATTTCTCCGGCACTTTGGTGACAGCCATGCCGCCTGAGCAATTGCTGGCAAAGGTGCCTAAAATGAAATCATTGCCGTTTTTCAGTCTGTCGACAGCCGTCATGCCTGTGTCCCTCTTTGCATTGCTTTAAGCTTCAAGCACCTCAAAGCACCCTAGAATAGTTTAAACTTATCCCACAAGAGGGCCCAACTCTCGTGCTATTCTCATAGTGCAGTTGTTATAGTCGATCGGCAAAAACGAGCAGGGAGAGTGCTGCTATGCGTGTCTTAGCAATCGCGATGGGCTTTCTTGCCATCATCACCGCCGGCATGGCCGCCCCCACCAAACCCCTCCCGGAAGAGCAAATTGAGCGCGGCCGGACCGACTTCATGGAAAACTGTGCGGTCTGTCATGGCGCCAGTGGTGTGGGCGATGGCCCCTTATCAAACTTTTTGACCGTCCCCGTCCCCAACGTCACCCAACTGTCGACCCTCAACCAGGGCGTTTTCCCTGCTAAGAAAGTGCGCTGGATTATCGACGGCCGCGCGGACGTCATCGCCCACGGCCCGCGCGATATGCCCGTCTGGGGCAATGAATTCCGACTTGAGGCCGGCAAGGGCGACTTGCCAGCACTCAAACCCAATGACCGCGATATCGAAAACCGCATTGAGGACTTGGTAGTGTATTTGATGTCGGTGCAGGCGGCACCTTAAACTACCGCCGCTGCCTTATGTGAGTGTCAGCAGCGCATCTTGCACATCGACGCTCACGTCCTCGCCAACCGAAACCTCTTTGTTAGACAAGGCAAGCACAACAGCGCCCTCGCGCAGTTTCACGCGCGCCAGAATAAGCGGTGTCTTGTCTTTAAACTCTGGCAAGACGCTAAAATGGCCACGCGTCCAGCTGAGCAGTGTGCCTTCTGGCGCGACCCAGTCATCATGCAGCTCTGTTGAGAGGCAATTGTGGCAGATATCGCGCCGCGGGTATTGCTGGGCGCCGCAGTTTTGGCAGACTTGCAGACACAGACTCATGGGCGCTCCCCTGCCGATAGGACAGCTGCGCTGGTGCACAGGCCGCGGTCGTAATTGACCATGCCGTAGCCCATGACGCAGCCCTTTCTGACACCGTCTATCTGCGGGCCCAGAGGCTGGTGGGTCAGCTGGCGCACGGCGTCGACCAGGCCCACATAGCCGCCAGCTGCGCCGGCTTGGCCCATGGCGAGCTGGCCGCCAGAGGTGTTGTGGGGCAGGGCGCCTGTCAGCGTCATGTCCGTCTCTGCCACAAAGGTTTTAGCTTCGCCTTCTGCGCAAAAGCCAAGCGCTTCCATCTGCATCATGGAGATGACGGGATAGTCGTCATAGGTTTGCAGGAAATCCATGTCGCCAGGGCCTGCGTTTGCTTGTTCCCATAAGTTTGCCGCGTCGATTTTATGGCCTGTCTGCAAGATCTGCGCGCTGCCGGGGAAGGCATTATGGCGCTCGATGATGCCGTCAATGCGCGCCCAAGGCAGGCCTAAGCTTTTGGCTCGGTCCGTGCTCATGACAAGCAGGCCGTCCGCGCCCGCGCACGGCATGACGCAGTCAAGCAGATGCACGGGCTCGGCAATGGGCCTGGCCTCAATATAGTCATCCAAGGTGATGCTGCCTTTCAGCAATGCTAGCGGGTTGGTCGCGCCGTTGGCGCGCTGCATCACGGCCAGGCGGCCAATGTCTTCTCTGGTGGCGCCAAAGGCCTCCATATATTGGCGCATAATCATGGCGAACACGCCGTTGGGTCCAAGCCCGCCATAGGGAAGGACGGCTTGCGTGGAAAACCGGCTGAAGTTTTCCAAAATGCCTTTGAAGCTATCGGCATTGTTGGTGTCACCCGCCACGCAGGCGACAATGTCCGCATCTCCTGCTTGAATAGCCCGCGCGGCCCGGCGGATGGCCATGACCCCGCTTGCACCCCCGGTGGGTATCCACTCCAGGACGCGCGGGCTGAGACAATAGTGTTCAATCAGGCCAACCGACGTGTCGGGGTGGAGTGTGAAGGAGGTTGCGGCAAAACCATCAATGTCGGATTTCGTGATGCCAGCCGCGTCGATGAGCGCTTTCAGTGCACGGCCAATCCACCAAGCCGCGCTGCGGTCAGAGCGCTTTTCATAGGGGATGGTGACGGGGCAGACGAGGGCGACGCCGCTGTAGTCTTGCGGCACTGGTTAAGAAGCTTTCCGGCTGCCGCGCTTGCCGTCGCGTAGGTCGTAGAGTTTGCCCTCTTCCAGCAGCGCGCGGGCAAGCTTTTTTACCTCGCCGCGGGCTAATTTGTTGGAGGCGGTATGGGGCAGGGCGTCCACAAAGCCCACCCAGCCTGGGCTTTTAAAATAAACTAAGGCCTCCGAGACAGCCGTCTGAATAGCTTTCGCCCTGTCTTCTGTGGGGCCTTCGTCTCCCGCAAAGCCCGCTTTCAAAATCAGCAGTGCGCAGACTTCTTCGCCCCGGATGTCATCGGGCACGGGCACGACGGCCAGGTTCTCAATGCCATCCTGCGCTGCAATCACGCTTTCCACCTCGACAGCCGCGATGTTTTCGCCGGAGCGGCGCACGATGTTTTTGTTGCGGTCGACGAAATAGTAAAAGCCGTCATCATCCGCGCGGACAACGTCGCCAGTGTGGAAATAATCACCAGCCCAGGCCTCAGCCGTGGCTTTGTCGTCTTTGTAATAGGCCGTGAAAAAATAGCGGCGCGGATTATCGCCTTTGGTGCGCACCAGTAATTCGCCAGGCGCGCCAACAGGGACCTCGGCGCCATCTTCACCAACCAGTTTGACCTCCATATGCGCCCGCGGCACGCCGATGCAGCGCTGGCCAGGGAAGCGCGGCTCGTTCTCGCAGCTCATCCAGCCGCCTGCGCCCGTCTCTGTCATGGCCCAGGCTTCGATCAGCGGAAAGCCGAAACGCCTTTCAAAGTTGATTTGGTGTTTGGGGTCGACGCCGGCGCCAAAGCCGAATTTGATTTGGCTGGAAAAATCATCGGCAGCGCTCTCAGGCTTATTCAGCAGCATGGCCGGCATGACACCCAAATAATGCAGGCAGGTGGCCTTGGTCTCGCGCACATGGTCCCACCAGCTGGAGGGTGAGAAGCGGTCGAGCTGGATGAGGCAGCCGCCCGTCATCATCATGGCGGGGAAGGAGCAGGCCATGGCGTTCATATGATTGACCGGCAGCGGCGTGATGAGCCGCTCTTTGCCATCCTCAAGCGTGCAGTGCCCGCCCATGGCTTTGTAATAGGCGGCCACCATGACGAAATACTCATTCGCCATCATGCAGCCCTTGGGCTTACCCGTCGTGCCCGATGTGTAGAGGATAGCGGCCTCCGCATTGAGCCCCATCTGCCAAGCATTGGGCAGCGGCGCCGGCGCGTCCGGAACTGAGTTCCAGGCCACCACCAACGGCACGTCCCGGTCCACATGGGTGATGGCGGCCGAGATGTGCGCTTCGTGGTGCGCGGCGGCTATCACAAAGGCGCAGTCGCTATGGCCAATCAGATAGGCCAGCTCTTCCGGCGGCATGCCAGCATTGAGCGGCACGATAGACACACCAAGCTTATTGCAGGCCAGAAAGTGAATGAAGAAATCAGCAGAGTTGTCGAGCGCTGTCGCAATCCGGTGGCCGCAACCATAGCCCGCCTTCGCCAGGCGTTCTGCAAGGTCATCCACATGCGCATGCAGCTGGGCATAGCTCCAGCTATCCGCCTCCTCGCGGGCGGGAATGCGGCAAGCCCCTGGAATATGCAGCGCTTCATGTTCGGGATATTTGGCCGCGCTGGGCGCAAAGATTTCGAAAATAGAGGGCGCCGGCGCAGCTAAGGCATCAGGTGTATGTGTCATGGCTCTTAAATACTTTAAGCTTGAAGTAGTTTCAACGCCTTTTGCAGAGGCAGAACTATGGGCCTTTTCACCCGCTGTCATCAAGCTGACTCATGACTGTCATGGCAGATTCACGCAGGTGTCTCGCCTCTGTCATGCGCGATTCTTATGCCCACGCGTGTTAGCCGAGCGGCTCTGGGGGCGGCCATGCGTGTTCTGATCTCACTTCTCACCCTATGCGCCCTGTTTCTGGGTGCTGGCGCGCCGGCTTCGGCACAGGAGGAGACATGCACGCTGTCCGTCCTCACTTACAACGTTAAAGGCCTGTGGTGGCCGCTCGCTTCTGGCCGGGCGGGGGCGCTTGATCGCATTACGCAGCAGCTCATTGCTCAGCGTAAAGCGGGCATTGCGCCCGATGTGATTGTGCTGCAAGAGGCCTTTCGCCAGGACGCGAAAGACATCGCAAAGCGGGCGGGCTACGCGCATATCGTCTATGGGCCTACATCCGCTGATGCGCCTGCACACATCCGCTCCCAGGCGGACCAAGACTTTATTGACGCGCGGCAGTTCTTGAAAGGCGAAGAACAAGGCAAGCTTATCGGCAGTGGCTTGGTGATCGCATCGCGTTATCCGATTGCTCGCCATGCCAAGGCCGCTTTCCCGCGCCATGCCTGTGCGGGCTATGACTGTTTGGCGGCAAAGGGCGTTTTGTTGGCCCATATTACGGTGCCGGGCCTCGATGTGCCGATTGCCGTCGCCACCACGCACCTAAACTCCCGCGTTGCCTCCGGTGTGTCCGTCGAGCGTGCCAATTACGCTTTTGCATGGCAGGTTGATGCGCTCGATGCCTTCTTTCGCAGGCATGTGACGGCTGACAGCCCACTGATTTTTGCCGGGGACTTTAACGCTGCGCCCTTCCCAAAACGCAAATCCATTTTGTTTCAGCAGCGTGGGCGGCGGTCTGGTTTGGCCTTTTTAAAGGCTGGAAGTGATGCGCTCATTGAACAGGCCAGCGCTGCGACCTTGCTAGACGCAAACAAGGTGAAAGACCGCCACTATATGAAGGATGGCCGGCGCGCTCATGTAACCGCGTCAGCCTACCGTATTTCCTTTGGCAAAGAACCCAGTGGCGGCATGCTTTCCGATCACATCGGCTATGAAGTCACCTACCGTTTCACGCCTGCACAGCCACCGGTGCCGGGCAATTTGGTCGCCGTGCTTGACCAATAGGTTTTAGCGCGCCTCTTCCCCAACCACACCTGACTCATGCGCCCGGTGGACGATATAGGCGCGGATGGCTTCCAGGTCGTCATCACTGACTTCGGCGCCAAAGCCGACCATGCCAATGTCCTCAAGCCCGCCGTCTCGGGTGATG
>JBCCDR010000055.1:0-10873 GCA_039030675.1 Pseudomonadota bacterium
CACGGCATTTTGGAACGTAAAACGCAAGGACCTGATGGACCCGCGTAAAAGCGCCATTGATTGTGTGCGCAATTATTCCGCGGTGTTTAAAGCCTCTGAATACGCCTTCACCACAGTGCCCATGGGCGATGAAACGCAAATGTTTGTGCAAACCCAGGGTATGCGCTCGCCCAATTCCGCGCTGGTACCCAAGCCGTGCCAGTACTTGATGAAGACTTTTCCTGAGCGCTATAAATTTGTGTAAGCAGCGCGGCGCCTTAAGGTAGGATGGAGACATAGCCCATGACTTTTGACGATCCAAGTCTGCGTCAGCGGGGCCGCGCCTCGATTGATTTTCTGGGCCAGCTTCTCATGGCCCGGGCGCCGGTGCGCAAACAGATTGCGATTGATTTGGCACAAGCCGGTGTCAGCGCGGACACGCTGCCTGATGACATTGATGCGGGCGTCGCCGCCTATGAAGGGGCGCTAGCGGGCTCGGATGCTTTTCATGCCATGGAGCTGATTGCCGATTGGCACTACCGCCGCTACGGCGCCATTGTGACAGATGCCTTTGAGGAGATTGAGCCGGCATTGGCCGGGGAGATCGCCGCGCTTGAAACGGGCACGGCGAGCCTGACGCTTGACCCTGATTTCAAGCCGCCGGCCTATTGGAAGGGCGTGGACTTCCACCGGACGGAAGGCGGATGGGATGGCCATGCGCATATGGGCTATATCCATGGCGAATTGATCCATAAGAAGCTGGTCAATGTGCTCAGCGACACGGGCATTTTCAAGCAGCGCGGCGTTGCAGCCGCCCGCGCGCCGAAAGATCAGTATGCGCGCATCTTGGATATGGGCTGCTCAAGCGGGCACTATACCACCATGCTCGCGCAGACGTATCCCCAGGCTAAGATCACCGGCGTTGAGCTGTCAGCGCGCATGCTCGAGCACGCGCATCGAACCGCTAATTTAAAGGGCTATGATTGGGACTTGTACCAATGTGCGGCGGAAGACACGCCCTTCGCTGATGCAAGCTTTGACTTAGTCACCTCCTATATCTTGCTGCACGAAATGCCGGCTTCTGCGATTGAAGCCATGTTTGTCGAAGCCTTTCGGCTGTTGGAGCCAGGCGGCGACATGGTGATGTCAGACGTGCCGCGCTATGCGGATATGGACAGGCTAGCCATTGTCAAAGCAGACCGTGATGCCCGCGACGGCGGCGAACCGCATTGGCGCTCAGCGGCAAAGCTGGATGTGGCTGCTTTGGCACGTAGCATCGGTTTTGATGCAGTCACGACCACCGAGGCGTATCCCTATTCTGTTATTGCGACGAAACCTCAATGAGTGATGAGGCAGAGCTCGACCTGGAGGCGATAAACCAGCCCAAGCGCGCACACTTGCAGCCTGGCCATGTGGACAATGTTGCGCGCGCTTTGCTTAGCCTCACGCAAGAAGTGTGTGTGCTCACCGACCGTCTTGCCGTGCTTGAAGATGTGCTTGCCACGAAAGGCATCGACGTGGCTGAGGAGGTTGATACCTATCAACCCACGCCAGAGCAGCAGGCGCGCATCAAGGCGCGGACACAGCGCATTATTGAGGGCGTCACCTCTGCACTGCAGGGCCGCTAGTTTTTAGCTCGTAAAAAGGTCTGCGTTATGAATGGAGGCCTTTAGGGCCGTGATGCGGATATCCGACCAGACGCCAGCGGGATGAAACGGGTCTGCTTCAATAAACGCTTTGGCATCCGCCAAGGTGTCGGCGCTAAAGACCACCAAAGAGCCGGCACTCGCCCCGCTCTCCTCTGAAAGCGGTCCCGCTAAGGCGATCTGCTCCTTATGCGCTTTGAAGTGCGCAATGTGCGCATCATGGTGGGTCTTGCGCGCGTCCTCGCTGCCCGGGGCATCCTGTGTGAAAATGGCAAAGAGCATGGCTTTCTCTCGTCTTCTAGGGTGCTGCCGTTTCGGCCAAATACTTCACATAGGACGCAAAGCGGTTGGACGGCCGGCCAAGAATATACTCAAGGATGTTGGAATTGCCGCGGAATCCATGGGCATCATAATGCTTGTTCATGGCGAGCATTTGGGTCACCCGGTCGTCGTTTGCGCCTGCCGCGCGGGCTTTGGCTTCCATGGCGTCCCAAGTCACAGCCTTTGCTTCCACAGGTTTGCCAATCACGTCTGAGATGGTTGCCGCCATATCGCGCTGGCTGAGCGCTTGCGGGCCTGCCAGTTCATAAACGGCATAGAAGTGCTTGTCTTCACTGGCGATAACCGCGCAAGCGTCTGCCAAGTCACGCAAATCTACGACATTGAATTGCCGGTCCACGTTAAACGGCATGGCATGGACGCCATTTGCCACAACGTTTTTCCAGATGGGGACCAAATGCTGCATGTAGCGTGAGGGCTGCACGATTGTGTAGGGCAGTCCTGATTCAATCACCGCCTCTTCCACATCCAGTTTCAGCTTATGGTGCCGCACATCCCGGCGCACTGGGTGCATGACCGAATAATAGATGAAGTGCTTGAGGTTCGCCGCCTTGGCGGCATCGATAAAGCGCTGGCTAATCCCAATCTCATCAGGGTGCATGGGCGGCCCGATATGCAGCAGCTTATCCACGCCTTGCACGGCTGACCCTATGGATGCCTCGTCCATAAAATCGCCAATCGCAATCTCCGCTGCACCCAAGTCAAGCAGCTCCTGTGCTTGTGCTTGAGAGCGAATGAACGCGCGCACCTGGATGCCATGGGCAACCATCGCCGTTAAAAAGGCGCGGCCTGTGCGCCCATTCGCGCCCGTTAAAAGGAGTTTGGTATCAGGCATAAGGAATGATGGCCTCCCGCTAAGCCGCTTTGATTTTATATGAGTTTTCCAAGCAATCGATCATGGCAGACCGGCGCAAATAAACGCGCTGTTTTTCCGCGTCGCTGGCAATATCCATGAACTTCTTTTGCCGCTCAAGCTGAACCGATTCTTCGGCTGTCTCCATGAGGCGCTTGTTCTCTTTTGTTTGGGTTTGGATGAAATCGACGCAGATTTTGCGGCGCTGGGCGTCATAAAGGTCAAGACCCACATCCAGGTCAAGCGTGCCCTTGGCAATCGCCACCAGCTTTTCGCACAGGTTGAAGGCGTCATGCAGCCCGCCGTTCATGCCCATGCCGCCCAGCGGATTGTTCACATGGGCGGCGTCGCCCGCCAGCACGGTGCGTTTGCCAACGCGGTATGTTTCGGCAACGCGCTGATGCACTTTGTAGAGTGTCCTATGGCGGATGGTGTAGGGGCTGCCTTTGTCATCCAGGCGCTTCAAGCGGTCTTGAATATAATCATCGGATAACAACGCTTCGTCGGTCATCTCGACAGGTGTGGGGAATTGCACGCGCCAAAGCTCAGGTGTTTTGAGCATAACGCACCATTCTTCCGGGTCGGAGATGTAATTCACCCAGCTCAGTGCGTCGAAGTCATTCTCAAAGGGGTAATCGGTGGACACCACCAAAAAGCGTTCAGGATAGGTGAGACCGGGAAACATGGTGCCGGAGGCCTGACGAATGCGGCTGTTTGCGCCATCGGTCGCGATGAGGAAGCGTCCGGCGTGCCGCTCCTCCTTCTCCCCATCAAAGGTCAGAACATCCACCTGGTCTCCATGTTCTTTGAACCCTTGGACGCGCTTGCCAGAAAGATAGGTGGCATGGGGATAGGCAGCCAGCAGGTCAATGACCGTGCGGGTCATTTTGTACTGCTCGCACTGCAAGCGGTAGGGGTGGGCGGTCTCATCTTGCAGGGTGCGCAGGTTAAACACGGCGGCCGTATTGGTGCTGCGCTCGCGGAATTGGAATTCTCGCACGATGAGGCCTTGCGGGATGAGCTTCTCGGTAAGCTCAAGCTCATCTAACAGGTCCAATGTCGGCGGATGAAACGTCGAGGCGCGCAGGTCCATGGGCAGGTCTTTCGCGCCTTCAATCAGCGTGACAGGAATGCCTTGCCGGGCGAGATACAGCGCTGCGCAACACCCCACAGGCCCTGCGCCCGCAATCAGCACTGGCAAGTCTTTACTGCCCTTATTTTGGCCGTTGAGCGCATAGATGCTCATAGTGACGTCTCCACATATTTCAGGCCCTGGACACTCCTCGATTTGGCGCTGTATCGCTGCAAATAACCCCATTAATTATCATGTGGTGGTTTTTTTGCGGGGCTATGCAACACTGTGACCGTAAAGAAGGGGAAGGTTTCGGACTGTGATAGACGAGAAGAAAAGCGAAAAAACAGCTCCAAAGCAGGAGCTTACGGTGCGTGCCATTCAGCGCGGGCTGGAGGTGCTGCAGGCGGTCAATCGCCTGGGCTCGGCACGGTTTGTGGATGTGGCCAAGGCCACCGCTATTCCCTATCCAACCGTGTGCCGCATTGTCGACACTCTGGTAGATGCGGGCATGCTTGAGCGCGAGGAAGGGCGTCGCTATTTCAAGCCCACACCGTTGGTCCAATCCCTCTCGCTCGGCTTTCAAGAAGATGATGCGTTCGTTAAATCCGCGCAGCCCATTATCGCGGAGCTGTGTGACGCGGTTGGCTGGCCCATTACCATCACTACGCGGGTTGGAAACTCCATGATGGTGCGCGCCAGCACCCACCTGCAAACCACGCTGACCTACAACAACTATTTTCCCGGCTACACACTACCGCTGCTGCAATGCTCCGTTGGCAAGGCCTATGTGGCTTTTTGCGGTGAAGAAGAGCGCCAGAAAATACGCACATCGCTTAGAAAGCTAGATGAGATTGACCCGACCACAGCGCTGTTTCTGCGCGATGAGATGTCGTTCCTCAAACCATATCGCGATGTGGGATATGGCTTTCACACCTACAATGAGCACACAAAAAACCCTGGCAAAACCTCCTCGCTCGCGGTGCCCATTGTGGTGGATGGCGAGCTGAAGGCGGCCATGGGGCTTATCTATTTCTCCTCCGCCATGAAAACCCAGCATGCCGCGGAAAAATACACTCAGGCCATGCGCGAGGCGAGCGAGACGATTATCGGTGCGTTTGCCTCCTAGCGTTTGCGCACGATGGTCATCTCGTCAATCAGGCGCTGGGCGTTGTCGATGGTTTCCATGACCCACAGCATATAGCGCGTATCCACATGGATGGTCCGCGTGGTGCGTGCGTCAAAGTCCCAATCCCCGTTCACGCTTTCAATGGTGCCATCAAACAACAGGCCGACCAGGTGGCCATGCCGGTTAAAGGTGGGGGAACCGGAATTGCCGCCGGTGGAATCTAAATCCGTTAAAAAGTTCACCGGCACAGTGCCAAGCGATTTGAGCGCATAGTCCCCATAGGCTTTTTCGCCGATTTTGGTGAGCAGGTTTTCCGGCGCATTGAACGGCGCCAAACCGGTGTCCTTCGCCACAATGCCTTCAAGGCGCGTAAAGGGCTCATAGATGAGGCCGTCCTTGGGTGAGCCGCCTAAAACCGTGCCATAGGTTACGCGCAGGGTTGAGTTGGCGTCTGGGTAGACCGCTTCGCCGCGAGACGCTTTCCAGGCGAGGAACGCCTCCATATACGCGCCGCGCTGGCGCTGCAGGTCACCGGCTCTGGTTTTTGCGGCATCGCGGGCGGTTTTGTTGCTGGGGTAGAGCGCGACGGCCAGCGCAATGAAGGGGTCATCGCTTCTTTCAAACGCAGAGGCTGGCGCTTCTGTCCAGCTCAGGCGGCTTTCCAGGTCCTTCAGCTGGGTGTTGGCATACAGCGTGGCAATCTCGGCTTTGATCGCGTCTTGGCTCATGCCTGGCGTCAGGCCGATGGCTTTTTCAAAGTATGGGTTACGCAGCGCTTCTGGCTGGGCCAGATATTGCTCCAGTAATAGCGCCCAAAGCGCTTGGTCCACGCTATCGTCATAGCGCCGTTCAATGGACTGCAGGCTTTGTGTGATAAACGGCAGGTCCCGGTCTTGATAGCCAGCATCGCGCTCGGCATCCGGTTTCTCGCGTTCTTTGGCCAGGCGGTAGAGCATTGAGGCGGTTCTCAGCAACTGGCCGCTTTGCGCATAGCTGTCCCAAAACGCTTTCTTGTCTTCTGCGACCTCGACTGCAATCAGGGTATCCAGCGCCCTGGCCGCGCCCAGATAGTCAGCGCTGCCGGAGTTTTCCTGCGCCCAGGCGTTAAACGCGCTTTCCTGAGCGGCGCGCCGTTTGGCCAGGCCGCCGCGCTGGGCGCCGTCAATCTGGCCTTTTCTGTTTTTGGAATAATTGTTGAGGCCGGCCAGCAAGCTCTCATATTTCACGCGGGCATCGCTGCCCTTTGGCGCCACCTTTTCAATTGTGGCAATGCGCTTGTCGGCCAGCGCAATCCAGGTGGGATAGTCCCAGCCAAAGGCATGTTCGACTTCCGCCAGCCGCCGATAGCGCTGCGTGCTGCCAGGATAGCCGGCCGCCATCACGAAATCGCCATCCTCAAGCCCGCCTGCTGACACGCTCAGGACGTGCTCTGGCTCATAAGGCACATTGTCTTCACTAAACGCCGCAGGCGCGCCATCGGGCGCCACATAAGCGCGGTAAAAGGCGAAATCGCCTGTGTGGCGCGGCCACTGCCAGTTGTCGATATCGCCGCCATATTTGCCAATGGAATCAGCGGGGGCATAGACCAGCCGGACATCTTGGATTTCCAGCCGTTTGATGAGGGTGTAGGTGGCCCCGCCATAAAAAGCGCTGACCTGGCAGCGGTGGCCTGGGTCACTTTCGCAATCTTTAATGAGCTGCTTTTTGATGGTTTCGATGGCCTCATAGCGTTGCAAGCCGTTCAGTCCAGTCGTTTGCGCGCTGAGCACGTCGGCCGTCACGTCTTTCAGCGCGCGCGTCACGTACACTCGCGAACCCGGCGTTGCGGGGACTTCGCCAGCCAGTGTTTCGGCTAAAAACCCCGTTTCAAGATAATTGTTGTCCGCTGTTGAGTTAAACTGCACCGAGCCGCGCGCGCAGTGGTGGTTGGTTACAATCAGACCCTGCGGTGAGACGAATGAGGCGCTGCAGCCGCCCAGCGAGATGACCGCGCCCATGGGGAAGGCGGTTAAATCCGTGAGCGTGCTGGGTTTCAGTTTAAGGCCTGTTTTGCGCAGGTCGCGTGCAATGTCTGGCAGCTGCTGGGGCGTCCACATGCCTTCTTTGGCGGAGGTTGGCGCCGTAATGGCAAGGCCAGCAGCAAGGGTGAGGACGGCAGCGATGGTCTGTTTCATAGTGGTTTTCTCGACAATACAGCAGCGATGATCAACACGTGTTTTAAACGTCGCTGTGCTCAATTTCAAAGTCTTGCGGCATGTCAATCACCAGCAAAATCCGCGGGTGTTTCTGCGCGTCCCATGGCGGCGAGCGGTGTACGCAGGCGTCATGCCCATCAAGGTCAAAATAATCGCCAAACAGCCGCCCTTTGAACAAGCCTATCTCGCCTTCACCGCACCGCCTTACCTCGTCTTGGTTTGACGGATTGGGGAGATACTCCGTGCCATCGCCAAGTAGCGTTGTGATGAGGCGCAGCGTTGTAAAATCTTGATGCCATTTCCAGCAGGCATTTGAGCGGATGAGCTCCAGCCGCACGCGCATGATCGGCGGGGACATAAAGCGCTCATACTCCATCAATAGCGCGCTGATGACGCCGACCAGCTCCTTCGGCAGCAGGGTATTGGCCTCCTCAAGCAGCACATCGCGGTTGCCGATGATGCGTAGCGAGGGTGGCAGCGCGGGCAGAAGAGAGGCGAAATAAGATGGGCCTAACTTTTGCAGCGCCGGCAAGCATAGGCAGGCTAAGTCAGGTTCAAAAAGTGCATTCCAAGGATGTGTAGACGCGCCGCCGCGTTCTTGATACGCCGGGACTACGGCTGCTTTGTCTGTGAGCGCAACAGTATCCATGAAACTTCTGTGCCAGCTGAGACTATATCCTTGACCTATGTTACACCATAACGCTAGGTCAAGCCTCGCTGAGGGCAAGGGGCATAAAACCGGTATGCGGTCGACGACCAGACCATCTCGGGGCTTTTTCGATGGGATGGCCATGGGTCTTTCTGGCCTGTGCCTTATCCACTGCTTAGCCACGCCCATCGTCTTGCTTTTGCTGCCCAATGTCAGCCAGGTTTTCAGCTGGCCTGAAGAGCTCCATATCGTTGCGGCGGGACTGGCAGCGCTTGCGTGCGGCGCGGCGATTGTGCCGCGCTGGAAATCGCTCAATGGGCGGCAGAAACGCATCATTGGCGGATTTGCGTTGGCAGGGCTCGCCTGCCTGTTTGGAGCGCTGAGCGTTCATAGCGAAACGCTGGAAGCGGCCATCACAGTCCTGGGCAGCTGCTTGCTTATTGTGGCACACATCACAAATCTACGCGCCCGTTAGAGCGCTGCACTGCCCGCGTCATAGCGGCGCCTATGCCTTTGCGCGAACCACACTATGTAACGGCGCAGACAGCATCTAAGGGCAACCCTGAGCCGAAATGGTCCTCACTGTAAAACATGTGGCAAAAGCCTATGGCAAAGGCGGCCAAGCCAGCGCGGCTGAGCCTGTCCTGCGCGATGTCAGCATGGATGTGCGCGCTGGCGAGAGCGTGGCGCTGACCGGCGAGTCCGGCTCCGGGAAAAGCACGCTGCTTCATTTGATTGGCGGCCTGGACAGACCCGATGCAGGCGAGATTTGGCTTGACGGCGCTCGCCTTGATACGTGCGACGACGCGCAACGGGCGGCGATCCGCCAAAGCGATATTGGTATCGTTTTCCAGCAGTTTAACCTGGTCCCCTCGCTGACGGTACACGACAATATCCGCCTGCAAGCCCGCTTAGCGCAGCGCGAGGATAGCGCGCAGATTGAGGCGTTGGTGAGTACCCTTGGCCTGCAATCACAGCTTAAGAAATACCCCGAAGCGCTGTCAGGCGGGCAGCAGCAGCGCGTCGCGATTGCCCGCGCGCTTGCCGTACGGCCCAAAATTGTGCTGGCAGATGAGCCAACGGGCAATTTGGACGAGGCAACCTCCGACACCGTATTATCAGAGCTGCTGGCCTTGGTGGCTGAGACGCAGTGTGCGTTGCTGATGGTCACCCATTCGCAAGTGCTCGCGCAGCGGCTCTCTCAGCACATGCATCTCAGCCAGGGGCAGCTGGCTCCCTATGAAGCGCAAGCGCCAAACACATGAGTAGAGCCCTTCCTCTGCTCGCCGTTCTTCTGTCGCACTGGCGCCGCCAGCCGCTGCAGTTCATCACGCTCTTTTTAGGCCTGGCCCTTGCGACCGCGTTATGGACCGCCGTCCAGGCCATCAATGCCGAGGCGGGCGATAGCTATGACAAGGCGTCGAAAACTCTAGGCCAGTCCGTCTATGCGCAGCTGGTGCCGCGCTTTGGGGAGGACGTGCCTGAAGCTTTATTCGCTAAGTTACGCCGCGCCGGATGGTTGGTCAGCCCTGTTCTGGAGGGCTCCGTCATGGTGGGCGAGCAGCGCTTGTGGGTGATTGGCGTCGAACCCCTCACATCGCCGGCCGGTGTTGGCGCTGCAGGGCTTGCGCTGGAGAATAGGTCGCAAAGCGCGTTTGCTGAGTTTCTTGAGCAAAAAGCCGTGTTCGCGCAACCCGATACGCTCGCCCTGATTGAAGACGTGGACAGTGAGCTCCTGGTCTTTGAAGAGCCAGACGCGCCGCAATCGACCGTGATTGCTGACATTGGCCTAGCGCAGCAGCTCCTCAGCCGCCCTGGCCGCGTGAGCCGCTTCATTGTGGCGCCTAACGTGCTCTCCAAGCCCCAACCGCTGGACGATATTACGCCATCGCTGCGCCTCAATCCGCCTGAAGAAGGCGTTGAAGCCAGCCGGCTCACAGGCAGTTTCCATTTGAACTTGACGGCCTTTGGATTGCTCAGTTTTGCGGTTGGCTTGTTCATTGTCCAAGGCGCCATTCGGCTGGCGTTTGAAGACCGTATGGCCACGCTGCGGACTCTGCGGACGCTGGGTGTGTCGCTGCGTCACGTCATGATAGCGCTGGTGGCCGAGCTGAGCTTGCTGGCCATCGTGGCCGGATTGTTTGGCGTTGTGATTGGCTATGGTCTCGCTGCAGCCTTGATGCCCGATGTGGCCGCGACGCTCCAAGGGCTGTACGGCGCGCAGGTGGATGGCGGCCTGCGCATCCGTCCGCAATGGGCGCTGACAGGTCTTGGCATTTCACTGGCAGGTACGGCCTTAGCCGCGGGCGCAAGCCTGCTGCAAAGCGCGCGCATGCCGCTGCTGGCGACCGGTCATCGCAGCGCGCGTCATCACACAGCGCAGCAGCAACGCCGGCACTTGCTTGCGCTTGGCGCGTTTGCCTTTTGTGTTTCCGGCGTGCTCATGTGGGCGGCGTCAGGCCTGGTGGCAGCGTTCATTATGCTGGCGTGTCTGTTGCTCGGCGGCGCCTTCCTGCTGCCGGCGTTTTTAGAGCGCATTCTTGGGTTTGGCGAAAGCCTCGCCCGGCGCTGGTCTGCCTCTGCGTTGGCCCAATGGTTTTTGTCAGACACACGCTTTCAACTCTCTGGCCTCTCGCTTGCCTTGATGGCCTTAATGCTGGCGATTGCCACCAATATCGGGGTGTCGACCATGGTTCAAAGCTTCCGCACAGCCTTTGTGAGCTTTCTCGACCAGCGCTTGGCCGCGAGCTTTTATGTGGACGTTGAAAACCCTGAAAAGGCCGCCGCCATGGTCAAAGGTGTTGCGCCGGTGGTTGACGATATTATGCCGATCTTGTCTCAAGAAACGGAGCTGGCGGGCGCCAAGGCCATCATCCTCGGGCTGCGCATTAACCAGACCTACAAAACCAATTTCACCTTCTTGGACGCTGAGAGCGATATTTGGGAGGCTTTGCAAAGCACACAGGCTGTGTCCATCAATGAACAAATGGCCGTTCGAGATGATTTGAACC
>JBCCDR010000056.1:0-10868 GCA_039030675.1 Pseudomonadota bacterium
CCCGCGACATGCGCAACAACCCTACAGAGCCAGAAAAGCGCCTATGGCGGCATCTCTCCGGCTCCAAGCTCGAAGGTCATAAATTTCGGCGTCAGGCTGTTGTGGGGCATTACATCGCCGATTTTCTGTGCCCTCAAAAGAAGCTCATCGTTGAAGTTGATGGCGACACACATGATCTTAATGATGATGCAAACCGAGATGCAGCATTGCGGTCATTCGGATACCAGGTCGTTCGCGTCACCAATCAAGATGTGATGCACAACATGGATGGCGTTTTGACGGTCGTTCTCAACCAACTCACTCAAACCGCCAATCGATGGCACCGCCCCCTAGCCCCCTCCTCTGAAGGAGAGGGGGAACATGCGCTTAGCCCCTCTCCTTCAGGGGAGGGGTTTGGGGTGGGGCCCTGTGAACATCAAAAAGGGTTATAATGCTTAAAATCAAAGACCTCCACGTCAGTGTGGAAGACAAAGAAATCCTCAAAGGCCTATCGCTGGAAGTTGGCGCGGGCGAAGTGCATGCCATCATGGGCCCCAATGGCGCTGGCAAGTCGACGCTTGGCTATGCACTGTCTGGCCGGGATGGCTATGAGATTACGGCTGGCTCTGTGGAGCTGGATGGCAAGGACCTCATGGAGCTCGAGCCGCATGAGCGGGCCGCGGAAGGGCTGTTTTTGGGGCTGCAATATCCGGTGGAAATTCCCGGCGTTTCCAACATGAACTTCCTGCGCACGGCGCTGAATTCCATTCGCAAATATAAGGGCGAAGCGGACATCTCAGCCGGTGATTTTTTAAAGCTCATTCGCGCCAAAGCCAAAGACCTGGGCATGGATGCGGAGATGCTGAAGCGCTCTGTCAATGTGGGCTTTTCCGGTGGCGAGAAGAAACGCAATGAGATGGTGCAGATGGCTGTGTTGGACCCGAAAATGATGGTCCTCGATGAGACGGATTCTGGCCTGGATATCGATGCGCTGAAAGTCGTGTCGGAAGGCATCAACGCCATGCGCGCGCCTGGCAAAGCGACGCTGCTCATCACGCACTATCAGCGCTTGCTTGATTATGTGAAGCCGGACGTGGTGCACGTGCTGGCCGCTGGCAAAATCGTCAAATCCGGCGGGCCAGAGCTGGCGCTGGAGCTTGAGAAGGAAGGCTATGCGGCGATTGCTGCTTGAGGACGCGCGATGACAGAGGCCTATCTCGATACCATCAAAGCTTTACAGCCTGGCTTGCCCGGCGCGCAGCTGCCCTGGCTGGCCAATGTGCGCCAAGCTGCTGCCGCGCGCTTTGCCGCGACCGGCTTTCCTGGTCGCAAGGATGAAGCGTTTAAGTATGCGGACTTAAAAGCGCTGGAGCGGACGCCCTTTACAGCGAACGCAGATACCGACCAAACGGTCGGTAGCCTGCCCTGGCTTGACGTGGCTGGACCGCGCCTCGTTTTCATTGATGGGCATTTTCATGTCGGTCTTTCAAGCGGCGTAAGTGATGCCGCCAGCCCACTATCGGCGCTGCTGGAGGGCGAAACGGCGGACTTGCAGCAGCATTTTGCCTCGGTACAAGACGCCAGCGCGCTTGCCCAATTGAATACAGCGCTTGCTGGCGACGGCTTGGTGTTGCGCGTGCCCGCAGGAGAAGACGCCGGCACAATCCAGCTGCTGATGGTGTCAACGGGCGCAGCGGCCAATGCCGCCGCGCATATCCGCAATGTCATCCACCTTGAAGCGGGCGCAAAAGCGGCGATTGTGGAGCGCAGCATGTCCTTTGGCGCAGAAGCCTATTGGGCCAATGCAGTGACCAATATCCAAATCGAGCAAGGCGCGGTGCTGCAGCATATGCACTGGCAGTCAGACAATGCCAGCGCCATGGCGACGGGCCTCACGCAGGCCGTTGTGGAGGCGGAGGGCGCTTACCACCGCTTCACGCTGAGCACCGGCGCGGCAAGCGCCCGCAGCGAAATCCGTGTGGATGTGACCGGCCAAGGCGCTGACGTGCAGCTGTCGGGCGTGCAGCTCGGCAAAGCCCGCCAAGTCCTCGACACGGTCACCTTGCTGCGCCATGAGATTGGCCACGCCACATCCAACCAGACCTATCGGGCCGTGGTGGATGAAAAGGCTCGCACGGCCTTTTCCGGCAAAGTCTATGTCGCCCGCGACGCCCAAAAAACAGACGCGCAGCAATCCAGCCGCAACCTGCTGCTGGCGCGCACGGCAGAAGCAGACACCAAGCCAGAGCTGGAAATCTACGCGGACGACGTCCACTGCGCGCACGGCGCCACCGTGGGCGAGCTCGACAAGAAGGCGCTGTTCTACCTCGCCAGCCGCGGCGTGAGCCCTGAGGCGGCGCGGGCCATCTTGGTGCAGGCCTTCGTGTCCGACGTCATCGAAGACATCGCCATCGATGCCGTAAAAGAGGCCTATTTGGAAGCCACGCATAATTGGCTGATGGAACAATTATGACGTCCATGCCGAAAATAGAGGCGCCGCTCGACGTCAGAGCGGACTTTCCGCAGCTGGCGACGCAGATGAATGGCAAGCCGCTGGCGTTTTTGGATTCAGCGGCCTCCAGCCTGAAAGCGCAGCCCGTGCTGGATGCGGTGATGCAGGCCTATGCGCATGATTATGCCACCGTGCATCGCGGCATCTATTCGCTCAGCCAGGAGATGACCGAGCGCTATGAGGCCGCGCGCCGCAGCGTTGCCAGTTTCATTGGCGCAGCGTCTGACAAAGAAGTCGTCTTCACCCGCGGCGCGACGGAAGCCATCAACTTGGTGGCGTCCAGCTGGGGCGAAACGCACCTGAAAGCGGGCGATGAAGTCCTCATCACGCAGATGGAGCACCACTCCAACATCATCCCCTGGCAGCTGCTGCGCGACAAGATTGGCATCGTGCTGAAAGTCGCAGACATCACCGATGACGGCGTGCTGGATTGGGATAGCTTTTCCGCACTCCTCGGCGAGAAAACCAAGCTCGTGGCCATCACGCATATGTCCAATGTGCTTGGCACGGTTGTTGATATTCCAAAGGTTGTCACTGCGGCCCACGCGGTGGGCGCGAAAGTACTGGTGGATGGCTGCCAATCAGCGCCGCATATGCCCGTCGATATGGCAGCGCTTGGCTGCGATTTCTATGTCTTCTCCGGCCATAAAATCCACGCCCCCACCGGCATCGGCGTGTTGTGGGGTCGCTATGACGTGCTGGAGAGCATGCGGCCTTATCAGGGTGGCGGCTCGATGATTGAAGAGGTCACGTTTGAGGAAAGCACCTACCTCAAGCCGCCCCTGCGCTTTGAGGCCGGGACACCGCATTTTGTCGGCGCCATCGGGCTCGGCGCGGCCATTGAGTATATGCGCGCCATTGGCATGGAGCGTGTTCATGCGCATGAACAATCTCTGCTGGCTTATGCCACTGAGCAGCTCGCACAGATCAAAGGCCTAACCATTCATGGCACAGCGGCGCCAAAAGGCGGCATCCTCTCTTTCACCATGGAAGGGGTTCATCCGCACGATATCGGCACCATATTAGACAGAGGTGGTGTGGCAATCCGCGCAGGGCATCACTGCGCGCAGCCGCTCATGGAGCGCCTTGGCGTTGGCTCCACAGCACGGGCCAGTTTTGCGCTTTATTCGAATGAAGACGACGTCGACCGGTTGGTCGCAGGCCTTGAGAGTGTCTCAAGGATTTTTGGTTAGATAAGGTGGCGATATGAGCGAAACACCAAAAGCTGAAACGATTGAAGCGGCCCCAAGCGCGCCGGAGCGCCCCATGGTGGGCGACCAGCACCAGTATTTGGACGGCTTCCTCAATGGCGCGGAAGCACCGCAGCCAGAAGCCGCCACGCTAGAGGGCGAAACGCTGGATGATAAGCTGCTGGCCGCGCTGCGCTCGATTTTTGACCCGGAAATCCCGGTCAACATTTATGACCTGGGCCTGATTTACGATTGCGAAATCGATGAAGACAATAAAGTCTTTGTGACCATGACACTGACAACGCCGCATTGCCCGGTGGCTGAATCCATGCCAGGCGATGTGGAAAGCCGCTTGCGCGCGGTGGAAGGCGTGCAGGATGTCGAGGTAAAATTGGTGTGGGAGCCGCCGTGGTCTCCTGAGAATATGTCCGACGAAGCAAAATTAGAACTTGGGTTTTTGTAAGATGAGCCTCATCACCGTTACCGACAAAGCCGCCGAGCATGTGGCCGCCCTGATGGCCAAAAAAGACGGCGCGAAGGGCCTGAAGATTGGCACCAAAACCGGTGGCTGCTCCGGGCTCATGTATGACCTGGAATATGTGGAAGAGATTCCAGCAGATGCTGACCTGGTTGAGCTCAACAATGGCGTGAAGCTGTTCGTCGACCCGGCGTCTGTCATGTATTTGCTGGGCACAGTCATGGACTGGGAAGAAGACATCTTCACCACCGGCTTTACCTTCAAAAACCCCAACGAATCCGGCCGCTGTGGCTGCGGGGAAAGCTTTACGGTCTGAACAGTTGGCCGCCATGCTGAACTTGCTTCAGCATCTCTTTCACGTAAAAGCGCCTCATCAGAAACGGGCCCTGAATCGAGTTCAGGGCTACGGCGTGCTTTGTGAGTGAGGGCTCTATCCGCCTAGCCGAACCCGGCGAAGGCAAACGCCTGCGCGCCATCGAGCTTGCAGCGGCGCAGCTGTTTACGGAAATCGGCATGGACGATGTCGCTGAGGCAGGCGCAGCATCCGCTCAAACCTATGAGCGCTTCATTGCCGGCGCGCAGGCCATGGTGGCAACGCTTGGCGGTGATGTGGCCGGCTTCCTGACCTTCGAGCCAAGGGACGCCGCAACCTTCGTGTGCGAGCTGTGCGTTGACCCCAGATATGCTGGCCGCAGGCTTGGCGCCCGGTTGCTGGAGGCATTGCCGCACCCGGTCACTCTATCGTGCTTCGTCGATGTACCGTGGAACCGCCCTTATTATGAGCGACTGGGCTTCCAGGTCGTCTCTCCTGACAGCTTAGGCGTACATTACCGCGCGGTGGCGGCTGATGAGAAACGCCGGTTTGCGCCGTGGCGACGCTGCGTCATGCTGCGTGACGCCCTATAGAAAGTGCACTAATGCTTGATACAACGTGCACTCGTCGTCACAACCGGCTCATTTTCACATATTCGGATAGTTTTCATTTAGTTCAAGCTTAAAGCATATGGGGTGTTGGCAAGCCTTGGGGCGTCGCTGGCGATGGCGCTGAAGAGGGTGTGGAGATGATCCAAAGCGAAGCAGTTGAAACCATTGGCTTCTTCCTAGACGGCGCCTGGCAGACACCCAATTCGTCTGATTTGCTTGAGGTTCACAACCCTGCTGATGGGTCCCTTTATGCACGCGTGGCGCAAGCGCGCGCCATCCACGCAACACAGGCGATTGACGCGGCTGAAGCGGCCGCGCCGGCATGGGCTAACATGCTTGCCAGCCAGCGCGAAGCTTTGCTGGTGCGCAGCGCCGATGTTTTAGAGCGCCGCGGTGAAGAGCTGTGCGCTGTCCTTATGAACGAATCCGGCTCTTCCCTTCCAAAAGCGATGTTTGAAATTGGCTACTGCGTTGATTTGCTGCGCATGGCCGCTGGAGAGGTGCGCCATGTGACGGGCGAGACCTTGCCGCAGACCATGCCGGGCCAGTTCGGCTTCACCGTGCGCCGACCGCTTGGCATCATCGCTGGTATATCGCCCTTTAATGCGCCGTTGCTGCTGGCCATGAAAAAGGTCGCTTTAGCGCTGGCTGCTGGCAATTGCTTCATCCTCAAGCCCTCTGAGGTCACCCCCGTCATCGGCCTTAAGATCGCGTCAGTGTTTGAAGAGGCGGGGTTACCGCCGGGCGTGCTGAATGTGCTGCCGGGCCCTGCGCAGGAAATCGGCGACGTGCTGCTCACCGATCGGCGGGTCTCCATGCTCACCTTTACGGGATCCACCAAAGTGGGCCAGATGCTGGGCGTCAAATGCGCGCAAAACCAAAAGAAAGTCACGTTAGAGCTGGGCGGCAAAAACCCACTTATCATCCTAAAAGACGCGGACATTGACTACGCGGTTGATGCGGCCTGCTTCGGTATCTTCTTCCACCAAGGCCAGGTGTGCATGGCCTCCTCACGCGTGATTGTCGAAGCGCCCATTTACGAGCAAGTGTGCGACAAGCTCGCCCGCCGGGCCGCGGGTTATAAAGTCGGGGACCCGCGCGAGCCTGGCGTGGTGGTTGGTCCGCTGATCAAAGGCGAGCATTGCGACTATATCGCAGGCCAAGTTGCCAGCGCCGCTCAAAAAGGTGCGCGCATTCTCACGGGCGGCACGCATGATGGCCGCTTCTTCCAGCCCACTGTTTTGGCAGATGTCGATGCACGCATGGACATCTTCCACGAAGAAACGTTTGGCCCGGTGGTGAGCTTGATTAAGGCCGCGGACGCTGAGGATGCCTTAGAGATCGCCAATGACAGCCACTATGGCTTATCGTCCGCCATCATAACCAATGACCTTCAAAAAGCCATGGATCTAGCCATGCGTGTTGAGGCCGGGATGGTGCATATCAATTCCAGCACAGTGAGCGATGAGCCCCATGTGCCGTTTGGCGGCATCAAAAGCAGTGGGATTGGGCGCGAAGGCGGCCGCTATTCCATGGAAGAGATGACTGAGTTAAAGTGGATTACGATCCAGCAAGGCAAGCAAGCGTTTCCGTTGTAGATCTCATGTCGGGGGACATGGACAGTTTTAAGGAGGTTTAAGACGATGGCAGAAGCAGATCCCAATTGGGTGGACCGGCTGGTTGAACCGGCCCGTGTGCATAAGGACGTGTATACCAGTCAGGCCGTGTTTGACCTGGAGATGGAACGCATCTTCGGCCAGGCCTGGGTCTATGTGGGCCATGAAAGCCAGGTGAAAAACCACGGCGATTGCTGGACCACCATGATTGGCAAAGAGCCGGTGGTGATGACCCGTGACAGCAAGGACCAGATCCACGTCCTGTATAACCGTTGCCCGCACAAAGGCGCCAAGCTCGCTGCAGAGGGCTGCTCCAACCACAAGCCCATGTTCCGCTGTCCCTACCATGCCTGGACATTCCGCATGGATGGCTCGCTGGTCTCCGTGCCGCACAAACATGGCTATGACGACACGGGCTTTGATGTGGACGATCCTAACTTCTCGATGAAGCCTGTTGAGCGCGTGGAGAGCTATCGCGGTTTTGTGTTCTGCTCTTTGAGTGAAAGCGGTCCTGACCTGAAAACCTTCCTAGGCGGCGCCATCACGTCCATGGACAACTTCGTTGACCGCGCGCCCGACGGCGAGATTGAAGTCGCCGGCGGCGTCCAGCGCGTGATGCAGCGCTCCAACTGGAAAATCTTCTTTGAGAATTTGAACGACACAGGCCACCCGATTGCCACGCACGAATCCAGCTTCTTAGCGGCGCGCAAAACCTCTAAGCACAAGCTTGGCGGCGAGGTGCCCTTCCAGCTGCACATCATTGAAGGCAATGGCGAGCCGCCTGAGTTTTGGGAAAGCCTCGACTTGCGCGCCTTCGATTATGGCCACAGCTTCATGACGGCCATCTTCCATGCGCCCAAAGGCAAAATCTCTGAGGATTATAAAGCCGCGCTGGATGCCGCCAAAGGCAAGGAAAAGGCGGACGAGATTGTGGGCATGAACCGCCACAACACCATCGTCTACCCCAGCTGCTCCCCCCATACCGGCTTTCACCAGCTGCGGGTCATTCGCCCGGTTAGCATCAACCGCACCATGGTGGAGATTTTCACCTTCAAGCTGAAAGGCACGTCCGACGAATATTGGCAGCGCACGATCACCTATTCCAACATCGTCAACTCCCCCTCCTCCACAGTGATGGTCGATGATGTGGAAGTCTATGAGCGCTGCCAGGAAGGCATGGAGTCCGATGGCATGGAATGGATCAGCCAGCACCGCGGCGAGGGCCGGGACAATGTCATGGACCGGGAAATCCAGTCCGAAGGCATCTCGGAAATGCCCATCCGCAACCAATTCCGCGCTTGGAGCCACTATATGACCGGCACGCCGGCGTCGATTCCTGGATCTGGGGGAGAGAAGTGATGCTTACCTCCGCACAGCTTGACAAACCCATCGTCGACATGGCCCTGCAGCGCGATATCGAACACTTCCTCAGCTATGAAGCCCATCTGCTCGATACGGGCCAGCTGGAAGCCTGGGACAGCCTGTTTACCGAAGATGGGATGTATTGGATCCCGCTCGAACATGGCCAGGAAGACCCGGTCAACATGGTCTCCATCGCCTATGAAGATGCCATCCTGCGCGACGTGCGCATCCGCCGCCTCGCCGAGCGCCACGCTTGGTCCCAGCAGCCGCCCACGCACTCTTCGCACCAAGTCACCAACGCCATTGTCACAGCGCACGACTCAGCAGCGGGCACCCTCACAGTCCAGTCACGCTTCCAAGTGGTCGAATGGCGCAAACGCAATTTCCTGCGCCACCTGGCCGGCGGCTATGTGCACGACCTCGTCAAAATCGGCGAGCAATGGCGCATCAAATTAAAGCGCGTTGACCTGGTCAACTGCGACGGCGTGCACGATAATTTTGAGCTGTTTGTCTGACGCAAAACATGAACCGTCATTGCCCGACTTGATCGGGCAATCCATTCTTCATCAACCGCGTTATAATAAGAAAATGATTTGCTTTTTCTTGTCCATAACAAGGTAGATGTATGAAGAACGAAAAGCATCGAGCTGGTTTGCTCACTGCCGAACGTATTAATTATCGGCTTTTCGCAACCATCCCCTTCATCTTTTTAGCTTTTTTTGTTGCCGTCAATAGTGGCTTGGCGAATCAGCCGATGGTCGTTCTTCCAATTCTTATGGCGAGCATTTTTACCGGCAGTAATTTGATCGTCTTTGTCTTTTGGCCGGTCCGCTGTGAACACTGTGGGACACCCTTGATCACCTTTAAAAACTACTTCCGTTTCCGTCTGGATTTGAACGGGGTCAACAAGTTAAGCCACTGGAAGTGTTCTGGATGCGGAGCACCTTATCCATGATACCGTAATTCAATGGCAAAGGAGCCCCAGCAAGCCTAAGCCGCAAGCCGTTTGCCCGCTTCCTCAAACCACGCCAATGTCCGGCCGTGATGCGCCTGTCCCCACAGCTGGATGAATTTCTGCGTGTGAAAATCACTGGGGTCTTTAAGCGCGGCGAGTCGCTCTTCGATATACTGCGCGGTGAGCGGCACGCCGCATTTGACCGTGATGCAGTGCTCCCATTCGTCATATGTTTCAGGAATAAAGGACATTGGCACCTGCGCTGTTAGAACTGCAATGTAACATTGTTACAGCAGGCTAGCTTGGCAAATCAATAATGGCCAAGGCTGACGTCGCGTGCGCTAAGAGGCGGCCTTCCTTCGTCTTGAGCGTTGCCTCCGTAAAGGCAACGGTGCGGCCTGGGCGCTGGACGATGCCTTCGCACGCAAGCACCTCGCCCTGGGGCACGGGGCGCAGGAACTTGATGGACAGATCAATGCTGGTAAATCCCTTGCCTGCCGGCAGCGTTGTGGCCGTGGCGGTGCCGCAAGCGCTATCCAGAATCGTGGACGCAAAACCGCCATGCACGCTCTGCAGGGGATTGAGGTGCGTGTCATCGGCTTTGGCTTCAAACAGCGCATAGCCTTCGCGCACATCAACGAGTTTCATGTCGAAATGACTGGCCATGGTCGGGGGCGGCACTTTACCTGCGATCATCATTTTCATGAGCTCTAAACCGGTCATATTTGTGCTTTCTTTTTTGGCGTCTCACGGCGAGCCCACCATAAAGGCGTTCGCCGCATGTCGCCATCGTTGAAGCAGGATCGATCTCAAAATAAAATTCTGCAAAAATCCTGTTGCACAAAACTTTAATCTGAATATAGTGCGCCCTCTTGCCCGCGCTTCGGCGCGGCTTTTCTGCACTTTTTGCTTTGAGACACGCCATGACTAAAACCATCAACAAAGCGGTTCTCGCCTATTCCGGCGGCCTGGATACCTCTGTCATTTTAAAATGGCTGGCCGAAACCTATGACTGCGAAGTCGTCACGTTCACAGCGGATTTAGGCCAAGGCGCTGAGCTGGAAGATGCGCGCCGCAAGGCAGAGCAGCTGGGCGTGAAAGAAATTTTCGTGGAAGACCTGCGCGAAGAGTTCGTGCGCGATTATGTGTTCCCCATGTTCCGCGCCAATGCGCTCTATGAAGGTATTTATCTGCTGGGCACGTCCATCGCGCGGCCGCTCATCGCCAAACGCCAGATTGAAATCGCGCGGCAAGTGGGCGCCGAAGCTGTCAGCCATGGCGCCACCGGCAAAGGCAATGACCAGGTGCGCTTTGAGCTGGCTTATTACGCGCAAAACCCCGGCATCCACATCATCGCGCCCTGGCGGGAGTGGGACCTCAATTCCCGCACCAAGCTCATCGACTTTGCGCAGAAGCACCAAATCATGATCCCTAAGGATGCGTCTGGCGAAGCGCCCTATTCCGTGGACGCAAACCTGCTGCACACCTCCTCTGAGGGCAAAGCACTGGAAGACCCCTGGGCCGAAGCGCCTGACAATGTCTACCAGCGCACCGTCTCGCCAGAAGAGGCGCCGGACACGCCAACTTATATCGAGATCGGCTTTAAAAACGGCGACCCCATCTCCATTGATGGCATTGAGTATTCCCCCGCCAGCCTGCTGGAAAAACTCAACGAACTAGGCGGCGCCAATGGCATCGGCCGCATTGACCTGCTGGAAAACCGCTTCGTGGGCATGAAGAGCCGCGGCATCTACGAAACCCCCGGCGGCACCATCCTCATCGCAGCGCACCGCGGCATGGAATCCATCACAATCGACGCCGGCGCCATGCACCTGAAAGATGAGCTCATGCC
>JBCCDR010000057.1:0-10848 GCA_039030675.1 Pseudomonadota bacterium
CGTGTCCGTTTGTATGGTTTGAAAAAACATGAAGCATCACTCCCTGCGGAGCGCTTGTCTATCCTGACTGACAAATATTGTCGAACAAAAAATGTATTTCTAACTAGAAGTAGGTAGTGCTGAACTGTCGCCTTTCGATAGCGGCTCGAGTGACCGATCGATCCTCGGCCTGCGATTGACGCCCTTGCATCACCGCGTTTCTCGGATACATCGCCCAAAGCCGAATCTGGCCAGGCACCAAAGGAAATACGCTTCTCTCGACCTGAAATTCGGTCCTTGAGTCGTTATTGCTTTGCGCCCTTTGGAGACATGTCTAAGTGAGGCCCCTGCCCGTCAGCGGCGCTAAAAGGCTTGTTGTATGGCTCTAGCGCTCTGATCTGATCGATATTCACAGACAATGGGAAACAGAAAAAATGGTGCTGCTGAAGGGACTCGAACCCCCGACCCCATCATTACGAATGACGTGCTCTACCAGCTGAGCTACAGCAGCGAAGATACCCCGCCGCCTCAACCAGCGGCATTACAGAGTGGCGCTGTCTTTAACAAAGCTGCCGCTAAGATCAATGGAAATCTCAGCAAACACGGTGTGCTAGGCTTTGCTGGCCGCGCTGTCTGCGTCGTCGGTTTCGCCGTCTATCACAGGTCCATCAGTGTCTTGAACATCCTGCGGGGCCGCGAGGGCCGCCGGCGCTGTGCCCACCAAATGCAAGGCGGGATCATTTTGGCCGAAGGTGGAAGAGCCACCGGTGAGGTTCCATTCAAAGCTGTTGAAGCTATCGCAGGAGGGGCAATGGGGCGTCCATTGCTGGCGCTGAGTATAGCAGACGGTGCAGACATAAGAAGGGTCAGGCGTGCCGCGCTGGGCGAGCTCAGCCCATTTTGCACGGTCGCTTGCGCCTGCGTTACGGCTGGCGGCCACTTGGCCCATGATCACGCCGGCACGAGCAGGCGCTAAGCCCTCCAAAAGCGGCGCCAGCGTCTCTTCTGCCAAATCCAGCTCCCCAGCACCCAGCGCTGCTTCAGCCAGGCGCAAGCGGCTTTCGGGGTCATCCGGCATGGTCTGCGTGAGCTTTTTAAAGCGGGCGAGGCGGGCCTGCGCGGTTTCCATAGGCTCAAGCGCGGCAAAGGCTTCTGCTAGCGCAGAATGCGGTTTCAGCTTCCAGACTTTCATGAGGATATTGCTAGCCTGGCGCGCTTTGCCGGCGGCCTTAAATAGCTGCGCGGCGAGCACGGCTGCAGGCACAAAGTCAGGCCGCACAGCCAGGGCTGCCTTTGCTAAGCGCACCGCATCGGCGGGTTGATTATCCGCCTGCGCGGCCAGCGCTTCACCATAGCGAATGGCGCCCAAATGCCGCGCGCTGGTGTCGCTGTCAAAAATGGATTTTGCCGTGGCTTTGCGCAGGGTGGCTTCCGCATCCACCCATTTGCCAAGCTTGGCTTCCAGCTCAAACGCCGTCGCGATGGCCCAATCGCTGCGCGGTGCTTGGGCCAACGCTTCCTCGCTGAGCTCCAGCGCCTTGGACACTTGCCCCAAGCGCCGCGCTTCACTCACCCGGCCGCGCAGGCCTAAGAATTTGCCGTGCTGCGTTTGCGATAGCGCTTCAAAATACTGGTCCGCCAGCTCGGTTTTGCCAAGCGCAGTGGCCGCTTGCGCGGAGACAATATAAGCAATGCCAGCGCCGTCCAGGTGCTTAATGGCGGCTTGGCCTAAGCTGAGCGCTTTGCGGGCATCGCCGGCAGCAAGCGCACTGAGCGCGCCATCGACTTCATTGAGGCCCTTATTGGAAGCACGAAGGGCCCGGCGTTGCGGAGAAAGGAGTGTCCCACGCCTTAGCCATCCCCACACAAACATCAACAGCCAAATGATGCCCAGTAAGAACAACACTGCAATCACAAGCGTGACTAAGCTGGTTTGAACACGGGAACCCAGCAGGTTGATGGTTACATCGCCGGGATTGTCAGCCGCTTGCATCGCCAACCAAGGCAGACCGACGAAGACGAAGAGGAGCAGGATAACCTTTAAGAGGAGCCAAATCAGCCGCATCATCGTGCTCCGCTGGCATCGCCGCCAAGGCGCTCATCAATCACGGCAACGCCAAGGCGTGCGCTTAAGTCTGCCAAGACTTGTTGGGCTTTGGCGCGGGCCTGGGCCTGCGTCCACCAGGGGCCGAGGCTTTCCTGAGCGCCGGCGGGCAAGGTTTCAATCTCGCTGACAACCGTTTGCCACTCGCCAGTGCGCGCGGCCGCTTCTGCGCGGGCCAGCGCATCCGTGGGCGCTGCGCCATCCGCGCCGGCACCGACTTGGCGGATGGTGACAAGATTGCGCACCCGGGCCAGCAATTGCTCCCACCAGCTGGCATCGGGGGGCGTATCAATGGCCGTTAAGACCTGGCGGGCCCGGCCTTCCAGCTGGCTAGCAAGCGTTGCGCCGGAAGGGATACCGCTGGCAGCAAAGGGCGCGATTTCATCCAGCAAGTCAGACACATCCGGCAGTGCAGGGCCGGCTTGGGCTTTCAGCTGGGTGAGCGCCTTCAGCTCCGCGCCATAGGGCCGGCCGCTGGCCACGGCTTGGGCAAGACGCGCTGTTTCCAGCCCCGCCACCATGGCCGCCGTCGCCTGCTGGCGCACATTCTCAAGCGCACCAAGGCGGGTTTCAAAATCGCTGAGCTTACCAGAGACGCTGTCTTCCATCGTCGCAAGGGACTGAGGATCGGCCGCGCTACTGGCGGCCTGAGAGACCACATCCACGCGCTCTTCCAAGCTATCCAGCCGCGCCCGCAGCGCATCGGACACTTGGCTCAGCGCTGACGCGCTGGCTGTGCCATCAGAGGCAGCCTCGACATCGCTTGTCAACTGGGAGACTTGTTCTTTTAGCCCATCAAAGGCGCTGCCAGCACTGGTTTGCGCGCTTGCAAGATCGTCGAGCCGGGTGCGCAGGGCCGCCACCACAGCGGGGGACACACCGCCCTCACCATCCGCCGGCATGGCAGACAGGGTTTCCTGCAAGCGCGCGTAGCTGTCACTCTGTGCGGCTTGGGCGCTGGCGACTTGCTCAACTTGCGTGACCAGAGCATCGAGACGTGTCTCCAGTGCCTCCACCGCGCTGGTGTCTGGACCTGCCGTTGCAGCGGGCGCAGTTTCAGCAGCGCTTTTGGCCTCTGCCGCCACTTGGCGGACGTCTTTCAGGCCGGCATCAAGCTGATTCAGCCGCGCCGTGAGCTCTGAGGTATCCACGCTGGGGCCAGGGCCAGCGGCTTCCAGCTTGGCAAAATAGGCCTTCGCTTGGTCCGGAAGGAAAGGTTTGACCTGAGGCAGCAGATACGGCGTGGCCGCCACGCCGCCGATGAAGAACAACAACAAAAAGACCAGCAGCCAGGCAAATTTGCCGCCGCCAGAGCGTTTTGGAGCAGGCGCTGGGTCAGTGGGCGCGGTTTTCGCCTCAACCTTTGGCGCTTCGGATTTCTCTGGCTTGGCTTTGGCGGGCTCTTTGGGCGTTTCTGTTTTCTCAGGCTTTGGCGCGGCTTTCTTCTGCGCTGCTGCTGGCTTCTTGCTGGCTGGCACCGTCTTGCTTGGCGATGCGCCTTTAGGCGCCGGCTTTGCCGCTGCCTTGCTTGCTTTATCAGCCTCAGACGCCTCGTAGGCCCGCTCGACCGCATCTTGCGGCTTTGGCGTTTCCTTGTCGCCCGCTTTGTTGCCTGGTGATGGTTCGCTTGCCACGGTGCTGCCCCCTTATGGAATGTTCCGGCAACCTAGTCTGTTGCGCGCCGCCGCTCAGCACCGCGCTTTGCTAGAGGATGTGATCTAGCATTATGACAGCCTCATGGCCGCGACAAGGGAGGAGGTGGTTTTTTCCTGTGAAACCACGCGCTCTTTATAGCTCAAAGGCGCAATGGCCTCAGCCACAGCCTGGCTGATGCAGCCAGCTGCGCCCGGCGCGCCTTGGGGCCACAGCTGCGCGGCGCGCACATTCTCAATGAATAGCTTGGCGCTGCGCACCGATAAAAACAAGGTCACGTCAATGGCCTGGCTTTGCAGCGCCGCCACCGTGGGTGCTGGCCACGGCCCGCAGGTCCGGGCTTCATACACCGGGATTGGCACAATGGAAGCGCCAGTCTGGCGCGCCATATCTTCAGGCGCATGGGCCAGCTGCGCGCCGCAGGGATAGGCCCATGGCCCTGCCTCAAAGCGCTGCGCCAGGGCCGCGAGAAGCGCTAGCATTTCGCCGCCAAAATGCTGCACATCGCGCCAGCCGGCCTGCGTCAAAGCCGTGGCCGTCGTGGGCCCGACCGCAAGCGCCGGTTTTGACTTGAGGCTGTCTGCGAGCTCTTTTGGGATATGCGGGACTGCTGCAGCGCTTGAGACAATCGACCCTGCTATGGGGTCCAGACTGTGTTGCTGAGGAACGGAAAGCGCTTCGATCGTGGTGACGGGCGCGTTGATGACCGTATGGCCCAAGTCTTCCAGCAAGGTGATCAGGCGATCAGCGCTGCTGGGGGGGCGCGAGAGTAAAACGGTGCTCATGCGCGCCCTGCTAGCACCGCACGCTCATCAGACCTGCGTCATGGCCTTGATTTCCGCCAGGAAGGCATCGCCCGCCTCAGCGCGCAATTGTTCCGCCAAGCGGGCGCCCAGGGCGACTGCATTTTCCGGCATATCCTGGCCTTCAGCTGCAAAATGCTGCGTGCCGACGGGATGCAGGACGTGCGCCGTTAGGTGAAGGCTGCCATCGTCTTGGTGAGTGGCATGGGCTGCCACCGGCGTACGGCAATCGCCGTCAATGGCATCGAGAAACGCGCGCTCAGCGGTGACTTCCGCCGTTGCCTTGGGGCAAGCCAGGGCATCGAGCGTTTCCAAGAGAGCCGTATCGCCCGCCCGGCATTCAATCGCCAAACACGCCTGCCCTGGCGCAGGCAGCATTTGCTCAATCGGGACAGGGCTGGCGCCTGGCACATCGAGATTGAGGCGTGATAAGCCAGCTGCCGCCAGCATCAACGCATCCACCTCGCCGGCCTCAAGCTTAGACAAACGCGTTTGCACGTTGCCGCGGACCGAGACAATCTCCAAATCCGGCCGCAGGGCACGCAGTTGGGCCGTTCGGCGAATAGACGCTGTGCCGACACGCGCGCCTTGCGGCAAAGACAGGACGTCGCCACCGCCCGCGCTTATGAGCACATCGCGCGGGTCTTCCCGGGGCGGATGGGCCGCAATGGTCAGGCCCTCAGGCAGCTTGGTGGGCAGGTCTTTTAAGGAATGGACAGCCAGGTCATAGCGCCCGTCGAGCAATCCGTCTTCAATCTCCTGCGTGAACAGGCCTTTGCCGCCGATGGCCATGAGCGGCCGGTCGAGAATCTTATCGCCGCGCGAGACGATGGGCTCAATTGTGAGCGTCTCCAGGGTATAGCCAGCCTCTGAAATGAGGCGGTCGCGCGTTTCATAAGCTTGCGCCATGGCCAGCGGGCTGGAGCGGGTGGCGATTACGAGCGCCGGTTGCGCGCCCGCGGCGGGGTTGTTAGAGGCTTGGTGTGTCATCGCCCCCTGCTGTAGCGCGCGGGGGCCAGGCGGGGCAAGCACTATGGAACGCTTTTAAACAAGAGACCCATGACGGCCGTTTTTCTTGGCATTGAAACCAGCTGCGATGAAACGGCAGTGGCCATTGTGTCAGCAGGCAAAACCATCCACGCCAATCTGGTGGCTGGGCAAGTGGATTTACACACGCTTTATCGGGGCGTTGTGCCAGAAATTGCCGCGCGGGCGCATGTGGACACGCTCTCGACTTTGGTTGAAGCGGCACTTGATGAAGCCGGCATGACAGTAGCAGGCCTCAGCGGTGTTGCCGCCACAGCCGGGCCAGGCCTGATTGGCGGGGTGATGGTGGGCCTGCTCACGGGCAAAACCATCGCGCATATGGCCGGCAAACCCTATTACGCCATCAACCATCTAGAAGGCCACGCCCTCTCTCCGCGCCTAACGGACGACATCGCGTTTCCCTATCTGCTGCTGCTGATTTCTGGCGGGCATTGCCAGATTTTGACGGTCGATGGGCCTGGGAAATTCTCCCGGCTTGCCACGACCATTGATGATGCCGCGGGCGAAGCCTTTGACAAGCTGGCCAAGCTGCTGGACCTGGGCTTCCCTGGCGGGCCCGCCGTTGAAAAGCTTGCCAAAAACGGCGACCCGGAGCGCTTTGCCCTGCCGCGCCCTCTGCGCAGAAAAGGCGAGATGAATTTCTCTTTTTCTGGGCTTAAAACCGCCGCCCTTCTGGAAGCCAAGGCCCTTGCGGATGCAGACAACCACGTCGCGCAGCAAGACGCCGCCGACCTGTGCGCAAGCTTCCAAGCGGCCATTTCCGACAGCCTCACCGACCGGCTAACCAAGGCGATGGCGGCCACAACGGGCATCGAGACACTGGTGGTGGCGGGCGGCGTCGCAGCCAATCAAACCATCCGCGCTGGCCTGGAAAGCCTGGCGCGTGAAAACGGCATGGGCTTCGCCGCCCCGCCGCTGTGGCTGTGCACGGACAATGCGGCCATGATTGCCTGGGCCGGGCTGGAACACTTTGCATTGGGCCGGCCAGGCGATAGCTTAAACTTCAAAGCAAAAGCACGCTGGCCGCTCGACCCGGAGGCTGAGCCAGCGCCAGGAGCGGGCGTTAAAGCCTGAAGGGGAGAGCATGACAGAACAAAAAGCAGCCGTGATTGGCGCAGGCGCTTGGGGCACAGCACTGGCAGCCATGCTGGCCAGAGGCGGCTGGCAGACCACGCTCTGGGCGCGCGAAGCGGAGGTCGTGGACGCCATTAACACCGCTCATGAAAACAGCGTTTTCCTCAGCGGCATAGCGCTGCCTGAAACACTCAAAGCCAGCCAAGACATGGCCGCGTGCCTCGCAGAAACAGCTGTGGTCCTCATGGTGGCGCCAGCGCAGCATACGCGCACCATTGCCAAGACCATGGCCCCCCATCTGACGGAGGGCACGCAGCTGTTTCTATGCTCAAAGGGCGTGGAACACGGCACGGCAGCCTTCATGACAGACGTGATTGCAGCCGAGCTGCCCCAAGCGCTGCCAGGCGTTCTCTCCGGCCCCACATTTGCGCATGAAGTGGCCAAAGGCTTGCCAGGCGCCGTCACGCTGGCCTGCGCATCGCTTGGGGATGCCGAGGCCTGGTGCGAACGCATTGGCCAGCCGCACTTCCGGCCCTATGCCAGTGATGACCTCATCGGCGCGGAAGTGGGCGGCGCCATTAAAAATATCTTGGCCATCGCCTGCGGCATCGTCGATGGCCGCAATCTGGGCGAAAATGCCCGCGCCGCCGTTATCACCCGCGGCATGGCAGAGATGCTGCGCTTTGGCGAAGCCCATGGCGCGCAGATGGAAACGCTGATGGGTCTGTGCGGGCTTGGCGACCTCATCCTCACCTGCTCTTCCCGGCAATCCCGGAACATGTCGTTGGGCGTGGCTTTAGGGGAAGGCCAAAGCGCTGCGGCCATCATGGCGGAGCGCAAAACAGTGGCGGAAGGCGCGCTGAGCGCATCGGTCGTTGCTGGCTGGGCGCGCGAGCACGGCATTTCCATGCCAATCGTGAATGCAGTGGACAGAGTGGTCAATGCCGGGCTAAGCGTGAATGAGGCGATTGAAGACCTTCTAAACCGGCCTTTCAAAGTGGAGACGCAATAATGCTGTTTGTGGCGATTTGCGTGGATAAACCCAATCATTTAGAGCTGCGCAAGCGCACGCGCGAATCCCATTTGCGCTTTATTGATACGCTGGGCAGCGACCTGAAATTTGGCGGGCGCATCATGTCTGGCCCAGACGACACGCCTTCAGGCTCCCTTCTTGTAATAGAAGCCGAAAGCCGGGCAGATGCGGAAGCGAAGCTCAACGATGATCCCTATAGGGAAGTCGGCCTGTTTGAGCACACAGCGATTGAGCCGTTTTCAGCCAGCCTTGGCACATGGGTGCCCGAGAGCGTCAAAGGTTAACCGCATCGCGGATTTGTCATTTTATGGCGCTTGACCTGCGCATCCGCGCCGCTAGCTTCTGCGATGCTACACCCTGACGTCGACCTTTAGGACAAAGACCATGATCAAAGCCCTCCTTGTTCCTGCCATCAGTGCCGCTGCGCTGGCGCTGGCCGCGCCTGCCCTTGCTGGCCACCATGAAGAAGGCGAAAAAGCCGCCTCCATGGGCGATGCCAAAGCCATGATTGAAAAGGCGGTGAACGACAACGCCTATCGCAGCGATAAAAACAAAGCCCGCGACAAATATCGCCATCCTGTTGAAACGCTTGATTTCTTTGGGATTACGCCAGACATGACGCTGGTGGAAGTCGGCCCCGGCGGCGGCTGGTACACCGAAATCCTCGCGCCTCTGGTTGCGGACAAAGGCAAATACATCGCTCTTGCCAACGCGCCTGAAGCAGGCTCGCGCCGCTATGAGCAAATGATGAAATGGCGCGAAAACTACATCGATGACAGCGGCAAGTTCGGCAAAGACGCCGTGGCGCGCTTTGCAGGCCAGGCTGTGCCGTTTGCTGCACCGAACTCTGTTGATGCAGCCCTCATCTTCCGCGGCATGCATGGCATGATTTTTTATGGCGATCCCAAAGGCACATTGGCTGAACTCTTCGCATCCTTAAAGCCAGGCGGCACGCTTGGCATCGTCCAGCACCGCGCCAAAGCCGATGACGATAACTTCCCGAACCTGAAAATGCGCGGCTATGTGCAGGAAGATTATATCATCGCGCTGGTGGAAAGCGCAGGCTTCAAGCTGGAAGCCAAAAGCGAGATCAACGCCAACAAAAAAGATCCAGCCAATTGGGAAGCCGGCGTATGGACCCTGCCTCCAACGCTGACAACTAAGAAAGACGACAAGAAATACCTCAAAATCGGCGAATCAGACCGGATGACGCTGAAATTCGTGAAGCCGGCATCCACAGAAAGCCGCTAGTCTTTTCGAGATTATGAAATTCAGCCTGTCTGGGTCCGCTCAGGCAGGCTTTTTTATGGAGTGGACATAATAGAGGTCACACGCGCTGCCCATTCTCGGGGCTGCTCATCCACAATATCGTGCGTGCCCCCCTCAAGGCTTTCAAAGCCAAAATCAGGGCGCAGAGCGTGCGCCCTTTTGGAGGCTTCGTAGAGGTCTTCGCCAGTATTGGTGAGGATGGTGGTGGGCACATCGATCGCCGCCAAGTCCTTTTCCAAGTCATGGGCGAAGACGGCATCAAAGGCCCAGAAATATCGGTCTGGCAGCGCTAGCATTTCAGTTGTGTAGCGATGCATAACGTCCAGCTTAGTCCAGCCTGGCGAGGCTTTGAGGCGCTGGTTCCAAGCGGCCAAGTGGTGGCTGCCATCGGCCTGAATATCCATGGGCGAAAAGGTCATAGTGCTGAAAAAGGCGCGCTCTTCTGGCGACAGCAAAGCGACCCCGTTCAAAATCAAATGCTCGATGCACTCCGGCTGGGTGGCAGCAAAGGCGCCGGCAATCACCGCGCCAGTGTGATGGCCCAAAAGACATGTCGTTTCGAAGCCGAAATGGTCGAGAACAAAGGGCAGACAGGCGGCGTAGCCGGCGATATCGATTGGGTTTTCTGGCGGGTCAGACAGGCCATAACCTGGCGTATCTGGCGCGACCACATGAAAGCCGTTCGCGATGAGTTCTGGGATGGCTGCTTCGAACATGAGCCCAGACAGCGGCGACTGGTGCAACAAGATGAGCTGCCGGCCACCTTCCCCGCCAGCACGGTAATGCAGCTGGCCGTATGGGCCGCCACAATAGCCGCGGTGGAAAGCGCGTGTCATCTCAGCGGCGCAGCAAAGCTGGCTGACTGTCGGGGCTGAAGGTGCCTTTTGGCGCCGCTTTAAAGCGCGCCATGGCCTGATCAGAACCACGCAGATAGGCGGTGATGAAATCTGTTGAGATGATAACCATCTCATCGAACTGGGCTTGCTGCGCGGGGCCGGGATATTCGGTACGGCCAATCACGTTGCCAAAATAATGGTCCACATCCGCCTGCACCAGTGCCCAGCTTTCGCCTAAGTGCGCGCGGTGACCGCCCAAATGGGCATCCCATTGGGGCGCCATCTGCGGCACGATATCTGCCGTTCCGGTCGTCAAGAGTTGCGGCGCGGACATCATGGCCCAGCCGTCGGCTTCAATATAGGTTGGGATGGGCCCGGGAGGGGACACGGCCAAAAGGGCAACCACCTCAAAGGGTGTGCCCCGCCCAACTGTGCCAGCCATGGGGCCTGGCTGCGCGCCGCCAAGCACCTGCGCGATGAGGCCGCCAAAGCTGTGCCCGGCGGCCACCACACGGCTCAGGTCTAAATCCGCGCCGATGGACTGTTCGATCATGCTTTCAGCGCCGGCTGCAGCTAAAAAATCGAGCCGGCGCCAGGCGAGGCCTTCGCTTCTTGCTGCTGGCCGAGGGCCTTCCCAGCGCTCTGAATCCACATGCAGCGGCGCTAGAATCGCAAAGCCAGCCTGCGCCCAGGGTTTTAGCAGCGCCTCATATTTCTCCGGGCTGGAAAAGGCGCCGGTTGAAAACAAAACCACTGGCAGCGGCCCCGTGGCGCCCTGCGGATAATAGACGCTGACGGGAATGGAGCTGCGACGATCGGATGGCAGCGTCACGACCTTGCTTGCGACCGTATAAGACGCCGGCTCTTGGACCACCTGCGCGGCTTGCTGGGCGCATGCGGCGATGATCAAGGCAAGCAGAAGAGGAAAAAAACGGGTCATTGTGAAGGGGCTCATGTGACGGAGGGACCAGAAAGGACCGCAGGGCGATTGACCTTTTTATGAAACGACGCAGATAGCCCGTCAACGCCGTATTCAAGCAGTTAACCGAC
>JBCCDR010000058.1:0-10715 GCA_039030675.1 Pseudomonadota bacterium
ACCGGATTGCTCGTCTCAGCCACTACCTCGCGCATGATATGGATGGCTTCCGCTTCAAGCCGATCGAGGTGAGTTAATTGATTTGGCAAAAGATTCCCCCCAAAGCGCTTTCGACTGCGAGCTCTATAAACTGTATATAATTGACTAATTTAGACTAACTAATACTTATTATAGACTGTTTAGGGCCTCTCCTGGAGACCTCAGAAGAACAGCTCGACCTGATCAGTGAACTGCATTTAAAGGGGGATAAGGCGTCCTGCAGGTGTTCGCAGGACACATGAGGGGTCACGGAAAGGGGCAGTTCAGTTGCCTAGACGTCATCTGCCACTAAACAATGCGTTGTCAAAAATCACGCTGCTTACATTGCAACGAAAGCGGCCGGCGACAGGTTAGTGAAATGCTTCGCGAACATCGCCGCCAAATTTTCCCAGGCTCCTCGATTGAGTGGTACAGGGCCGATAGCACATGCTGCGACTGCGAAGGAATGTATTCGGGTCAGCGTTCAGTCGAATGACCGCCAATGGCTCGAAGCGACCAATGCTCAGCTTGGCCCAATGTGTGGCTCACCGACCCACGACCCTCTAGCCGCGAAAGACATCCAAATGAGGAAACGCCGCTTTCACATCCTCCAGGCTGGGCGTGCCGCTTTGGGCGCCGAGCTGCGTTGTCGCTAGGGCGCCGCAGTGGCAGGCCGCTGATAACGCTGCCTGGGGTGCATGGCCTTGGGCGAGGAAAACCGTGAGGGCGGCGACAAAGCAGTCCCCTGCCCCCGTGGTGTCTTTCACGTCCACTTTGGGCGCGGCGGCTTTGGCGATCGTCTTGCCATTTTGATGCAGCTCAGCGCCGGCGCCGCCAAGGGTGAGCGCAATCAGCGCATCCAAACTGGCAAGCTGGCTTTTGTAGCTTTCATATTCAATCTCGTTGACCACGATAAGGTCGGCGCGATCGAGCAGCGCTTGCGGGACGGGTTTGACCGGCGCGGCATTGAGGCAGAGTTTTGCATCGCTCTTCTGGGCAGCGGCCTGCACAGTCTCGGGCGCCACTTCCTGCTGCGCGATGATCCAGTCTGCGGTGATGGCTGGCGCGCGCTCGGGCGTGAAAGCTGCGTTGGCGCCCGAGGCGACAGTGATTTGGTTTTCACCTTGCGCGTCCACGCCGATAAAGGCGGCGCCTGTTGCAATACCATCGAGCCGCATAAGCCCGCTTAGATCGACACCGGCGGCTTCAAGATTTGCGAGTGCTGCCTGTGCATAGGGGTCATTGCCCACACACGCGACCATGGCCACCTGCGCGCCCAGCTTCTGCGCCGCAAGCGCTTGATTGCCGCCTTTGCCGCCGGGCGTGGTGAAAAACGTGCCGCCGCTGACCGTTTCGCCCGCCACGGGAAGCCGTTCGGTTTGAATCACAAAATCTAAATTGATGGAGCCCACGACAGCGATGCGCGCTGGTTCAGCCATACCCCTCCCCCCGATGCTGACCGTCAAGCAATCAGCCGCTGCAAAAATCCGCTCGCGCTGCTCAGTTCATATTTGGCATAGGCGCGCTGACGATAGGTGAGTACGCTGGCGGGTTTGATGCCCATGGCCTCGGCGATCTCGCCAGAGGACTGCCCTGCTAACGTGCGTGCACACACGCTGCGTTCTTGCGGTGTGAGCTTTGGATAAGCGTGCTCAAGCTGGCTGTCCAAGCGCTCCACCAACGGCGCTTGAGCTTGGCCGGCTCTGTCTTGCCGGGCCAAACTGCTCAGGCCAATCTCAGCCAGCTTGGCGAGGGACTGCAACGGTTCTTTGCCGCTGGCGCTGCGCCGGTAGAAGCTCACATAATAGGCTTCGTGCTGACCAGTCTTGCCGCGCCGCCGCCAGCGGAAGGAGAGCTTGTCCACAAAGCGCGGCGCTTCGAAACACACATGGCGGTATTCGCGGTTATCAATCTGGCTGGCTTCCACATGGAAAAAGGCGGCATCGCTGCGCTGCTGCGGCCCGAGCAGCATGGGGTCATAGGGGTGGAAGCGGCTGGCATACAGCGCAGCACGCTGCGTTGCTGCCCCGCCGCCTGTGGAGACCAGCGCGCGCGGGCCGCCATAGGGCGTATAGCGGTAAGCATAGACCTCTTCGACTGCCGCGAAACGCTGCGCTGTCTTGAGCAGCCAGGCGTCAAAACCCGGCTTTGCAGCCGCGTCCATGGCTTCAAAGCTCAGCTCCGGATCAAAAGCGGCGAGCGGCGGTGTCACACAGGTCTCCTTTTGCTGTCCATAGCTCTATGGACAGACGCGTCCCTGTCATATGCGTATTTTCACTTCATAAAACCAGTCGCTTTTGGGGAAGATACACCATGGCCAAACCCTTTGCCTCCTCCGCAGACCTTGAGGAGAAAACCGAAACGCTCGAAATTCTCGCTGACGGCGTCTACGCGCTCACGGCAGAAGGCGACCCCAATGTGGGCGCTGTGGAAGGGGAAGATTTCCTCGTTTGCATCGAAGCGCGCGCCACGCCGGCGGCGGCCAATGCCTGGCTCGCCAAGCTGCGCGAGCATACTGACAAGCCCATCAAATACTTGGTGCTCACCCACTATCACGCCGTGCGCGTGCTGGGCGCCAGCGCTTTTGGCGCAGACAGCATCATCATGTCCGACATGACGCGCTTCCTCGTGGAAGAACGCGGCACGCAGGATTGGGATTCAGAATTCGGCCGCATGCCGCGCTTGTTTAAAGAGCCGGAAGGCATCCCTGGCCTCACGCATCCAGACCTGACGTTTAAAGACGAGATGTCCATCCCCCTCGGTGGCGATCGCGGCAGCTTGCAGCTGAAATTCTGCGGCCGCGGCCATACGGCGGGCGATATTGCTGTCTGGCATGAAAAGTCCAAGACGCTGTTTGCGGGTGATTTGGTGGAAGCCGAAGCCGCGCTATACACCGGCGATGCGTTTCACATGGATTGGTCAGCGGGAACGCTCGACACCGTCAAAGCCTTCCGAGCCGAACAGTTGGTCGGTGGGCGCGGACCCGTGCCGCGGGGTGTAGCAGCCTGTGATGCGGCCATTGAACAGACCCGCGAATTCCTCCACGGCATGATTGAGCATGTGGGCGCGGCGCATAAAAATGGCGGCACACTCAAAGACGCGTTTGAAGCCACCCATAAGGCCCTGGCTCCGAAGTTCGGCCATTGGCCCATTTTCGAGCACTGCCTGCCCTTCAACGTGCAACGTCTCTGGGATGAAATGGACGGCATTGATTGGCCGCGCATCTGGACCATGGAGCGCGACCGCGAGGTGTGGGACCAGCTGCAGGATTAAAACTTAGACCCGCAGTCCTGAACTTGATTCAGGACCTCTTTCCGCATGCTGCGTTTCAATGGGAAAGAGATGCTGAATCAAGTTCAGCATGACGGGGCACTCCATAAGGAACAACGCGATGGCAAACATTCCCGGCATCCCGGTCTGGCGCGAAGTGGGCACCACCCCGCTTCCGGCCTCTCAAGACGACACCGCCCCCATCTGCATTGTCGGCGGCGGACCGGTCGGTCTGGCGTTGGCGCTGGACTTGGGCCGCAAAGGCCAAAGCGTGACCGTGCTCAACAAGATGGATTTTGTTGCCAACTGCTCGAAAGCGATTTGCTTCTCTAAGCGCAGCCTCGACATTTTGGACCGCCTTGGTGCAGGCCAAAAGGCCATCGAAAAAGGCGTGATTTGGGACACTGGCAAAGTCTTTTGGGGAGACAAAGAAGACCCCATCTATCAGTTCGACATGCTGCCGGTGAAAGACCAGAAGAACCCTGGCTTCATCAATTTGCAGCAGTATTACATGGAAGAGTTTTTGCTCGACGCGCTTGAGGCTTACCCCAATGTGGACATCCGCTGGGGCCACGAAGTCACCGGTCTTGAGCAGCGCAATGATGGTGTCCGCTTGAGCGTGAACACCAAAGACGGCGCCTATACCTTAAGCGCGGCGTGGCTTGCTGCTTGCGACGGCGTTAAATCCGCCATCCGCGAGATGATGGGCCTGGATTTTGAAGGCCGCGTGTTTGAGGACAATTTCCTCATTGCCGACGTGAAATTCAAAGAAGAGCGCCCGTCTGAGCGCTGGTTTTGGTTCGACCCGCCTTTCTTTGACGGCCAATCCGCACTGCTCCATAAGCAGCCGGACGATGTCTGGCGCTGCGACTTCCAGCTGGGGTGGGATGTAGACCGCGAGGCCTGCATCAAGCCGGAAAATGTCGAGCCGCTGGTGCGCGGCATGTTTGGCAGCGACATCGACTTTGAGGAAGAGTGGTACAGCGTCTACACCTTCCAATGCCGCCGCATGGCACGTTTTGTCCATGGCCGCGTGATTTTCGCTGGCGATGCGGCCCATCTGGTCTCGCCCTTTGGCGCACGCGGCTGTAACGGCGGCTTTGCTGATATCGATAATCTGGCCTGGAAGCTGGATGCGGTGGTGCGCGGCGATGCGCCTGAGAACTTGCTGGAGACATACAACACCGAGGCCATCATCACAGCTGATGAGAACATCCTCAACTCGACGCGCTCCACCGATTTCATGACGCCCAAAACCAAGACCAGCCACGCGTTTCGCGATGCTGTATTAGAGCTGGCAAATGCGCATGAATTCGCCCGTCCCTTTGTGAATTCCGGCCGCCTGTCAACGCCTGTGTCCTATCCAACGGGGCCGCTGAACACGGCTGATGTGGACGATTGGGCCGGCCAAGGCGTGGCGCCGGGCAGCCCGCCTGTGGATGCGCCTTTAGGCGATAAATGGCTCATGGATGCGCTTGGCGATGATTTTGTGCTGCTGGGCCACACGCTGCCAAACGGACTGCCCAACGGCACCATCAAACATGTGGACGTGTCCGGCCATGACCAAGCCATCAAACGCTATGGCCTCCAGCCCGGTAGCGCTGTGCTGCTGCGCCCTGACCAATATGTTGCCGCGCGCTGGAAGGCGGCGTCATCGCAGGGTGTTGAAACAGCGCACAAAAAAGCGATGGGGACCCTCCAATGAGCGCGCTCAACACAGCCCCAAACTTTGCGCGCCCCGATGATATCTACCAAACCCTCATCGATGCGCATGAGGGCCTCACCGATGAAGACAGTATGCGCCTCAACGCCAAACTCATCTTGCTGCTGGCAAACCATATCGGCGACCCAGCCGTGCTGGCTGAGGCCCTTGAAGCGGCTAAGTCGGCAGTGCGCTAGAGGATTGAGGCCAACGCCGCCTAAGCGGCAATATTGGTCGTGTCCCCAAGCGTTGCTTCGATGCTGTCATGCAAGGAGCTGACGGAGACTTGCACTGTTTTGAGGATATCGGTGAGTTCTGAGCCCAGCGTTTGCAGCGTCTGCGTATCGTCGGCCACGGTGGTGACGCGCTGAGAGACGGCTTGGACGTTGCTGGAGGCCGCTTCCACCGAACGGGCGATCTCTGCCGTTGCGGCGGATTGCTGGGCGACCGAGCTGTGCACCATATCGCTGCATTCGCTCACATCGTCCATGCGTTTGGTCATCTGGCCAATGCGGTCCACGCAGGCGCCTACCGCATCTTGCACGCGGGTGACTTGCTCGCGAATGGTGCCGGAGGATTGCGCTGTTTGGACGGCCAGGGATTTCACTTCCCCCGCCACCACGGCAAAGCCTTTGCCGGCCTCGCCTGCGCGGGCAGCTTCAATGGTGGCATTGAGAGCGAGCAGATTGGTTTGCTCGGCAATTTCCGTGATGATGGTGATCACAGCGCCAATCTCCTCCGTGGCCTTGTTAAGGCCTGAGAGGGACTCCGCGACCGCATTGGCTTCCTGCGATGTTTCATTCACCAGGGTTTGGCTGGTTTGCACTTGGCTGTTGATATCGCTGATGGACGCGTTGAGCTCTTCAGCGGCAGCAGCTACGGCTTGCGAGGAGGCAGTCGCATTTTCTGAAGAATTGCGCGCGGTTTCCATGTCGTCAGCAACGGTGCGGGCGATGGATTCAAGGCGGGCGCCGCAAGTCTCAACGGCCTCAACCGCCACCATGACATCTTCGAAAGTGCCAGAGACGGCGCTGCGCACTTTTTCTGACATATTCTCAACCGCGTTTTCGACGGCGTGGCGACGCGCGCGTGCTGATGCAACAGCTTCCTCAGCGGCTTTGGCCTCCTGAGCGGCTTCGGCTGCGCGCGCCTCTTCCTCTTTTTGAGCACGCTGGGCTTGGCGCTCAGCCTGGGCCGTGCGCATGTCATCAGCTTCTTTAAGCGATGTTTGCAACGTTTGCAGCGCGCGGGCAAAGCTGCCGACTTCTGAGCCGACATCTGCATAGGCAATCGTGGCATCCAGCTCGCCATCCGCGATATCTTTCGTTTGGCTGATCAAGGCAACAACTGGCTTGCGAATGCTGCCTCCAAGCAGGGTGCTCACCACAAGCAAGCCCACGATGAACAGCCCGCTAACAGCCTGCGTGAGAATCAACTCTGTGCGTGCTTCGGCCCGAACGCCTTGAGCAATGGAAATGAGCTCGCCTGTAAGCGTCTTCTCAAAGCCATAGAGCGCATCAATTTTTTGCGTAATCGTGTCAAACCACTGCGGGCCCGTGACGCCCTGCGTATCGCTCGTCACAAAGCTCTGTTTGGCGATGGAACGCAGCTGGATCACCGCCTTGGCTTCAGCGCCTGTCAAAATAGCAGTTAGCTCGCTATTGCGCGCCACTGACGACAGATCGCGAAAGTTGGCCAAAAAGGCATCTTGCGCGGAAATCAGCGCCATGAAACGCGCTGCAATCTTTTCAGGAAAGGCGCCAGCGCCAAAACCAGCCGCGCCCATGGCGCGCTCTTGGCCAGCCCGCTCTTTGGCCTGAAGGAAAGATAAAACGGCAGCGCCTTTAGACACCAGTTGCGGCGCGTTGCTGCTGGTGACAGCTTGCGAGAACAGCGCCAAAAGATCCGCAATGGTCCCGGTGTAGTAGGCGGCCATTTTCGGCACGGTTGTGCCAAGCTGTTTGACCTCGCCACGCTCGTCATTCAGCAAATCCAGCTTAGACAGGATGCCTGCAACGGCCGGTGCAATCATGTCTTGCTCGTTTTGCTGCGCTAAGGCGCGGAACTGGCCAAGGGCGCGATCTGTCGCGCTGTGTTGCTGGCTTAATTTGGTTGCGAAGCTGTCAGCCGCGCGCGAGCCGATAAATCCAGCGCTGTTGCCGCGTTCCTTTTGCAGCTCGTGCACCAGCTCGCTGGCAGCGACGGCTAGAGAAATGGTTTGCTCGGTTTGCTTCGCGCCTGACATCACATCGATGGCGCGCACGCCGCTTGGCACGCTCAGCGCCAACAGGCCAATACAGCCCAGCGCGACCACGGCAAACAAACGTGTTTGAATGGAAAAACGATTTAAGATGTCTAACATATATTCTGCACCCGCCGACTCAATGTGCTAGCGCCCCTACGCGCCGCTGCCGGATAAGAAGTTCCCGCCCTGATGCAGTGCTGCATCAAGCAAATGCTAGTCTAAAAGGGGTAAAGACAGGCTTAATCGCGCCCTGCTTCAACGATTTTGTCAGCCAGGACATCCGGCAGTGTGAAGAGTGCCATATGCCCGCCCGGCATGGAGACGTAGCGGAACAGGCCAAGGCGGTTCGCGAACTTTGGGTACCACCCTGTGCTCTCGCCATGGGGCAGCGCTGCATCATCCCAGCTGTAGAGGTAGGATTTGGGCATATCCAATCTGCCAAATGTTTTCAGCGAGACGCGCGTGTCAAAGAGGCCAATGCACTCTGGAAAGAGCCCGTCATGCACCGCCTTGGCGAGCTGCGCATCCGCGTCGTTCATAAACGCATCGCGAAAGACGGGATAAGGCAGCACCACGGCATCATCGGGCGCATCCTTGCGCAGAGCGTCAAACATGTCGCCAAAGCCAGGCGGGACATGGTCATTCAGGCACTCGCCGTCCTCTAAGACAAACGCGTTCCAAAACACCAACCGGCGGATGCGTTGCGGGATAGCCTCTGCCACCTTCTGGATAATTGTGCCGCCGAAGCTGTGCCCTAAAAGCACGAAGTCTGTGAGGTCTTTGTCTTCGATATAATCCACAATCGATTGAACGGCCTCATCATGCGTGACTTGCCGGCTGGCTGCATCTGGGCCATGGCCGGCCTGTGTGGGCGTGTGGACCTCCAGGCCGTGCACGCTGCGCAGGCGGGTCGCAACGCTGTCCCAGGCCTCTCCGCCCATCCAAGACCCGTGGACCAAAACATAACATGTGGCCGCCATGTCACCCCTCCTTCTGTTTGTGCTGCTCACGCAAGTGAGGCTCATACAGCGACGATTTGCAAGCCTCAGGCTTGATTGCGCTGCCTGAAAAGCCGAGTGCGCGCATTGCCAAGAATTTGATGCGTCTATGACCTAAGTGGCGGTTGACCCGCCTCAGCCTGGCTGATCTATTCTAACGGCACGATACTCTGGGGAGCTATAGCTGTGGAACAGGCCAAGGCTTTTGTTGCTGCGTCATTGGAAGACCGAGACGCGTTTTGGAAAGAGCAAGCAAAGCTCATCAGCTGGCAGAGCGAGCCTAAACAGATTTTTGATGGCTCAAACCCGCCATTCTCGCGGTGGTATGGGGGCGGCACCACCAACCTCAGCTACAATGCCGTCGACCGCCATGCCGCGGAAAAGCCGGACGCAGCCGCCCTGATCTTTGTGTCGTCTGAAACTGGGCAAGAGCGCACCTATAGCTTCGCGGAGCTGCAGAGCGAGGTCGAGCGCACCGCTGCGCTGCTCACATCGCTTGGCGCTAGCAAGGGCGACCGCGTTCTCATCTATTTGCCGATGATCCCTGAGGCCGCTTTTGCTATGCTGGCCTGCACGCGCATTGGCGCCATTCACTCTGTTGTGTTCGGCGGCTTTGCCAGCCGCGCGCTTGCTGACCGTATTGAGGATCTAGAGCCAAGCATTGTGATCGCGGCGGATGCAGGCATGCGCGGCGGCAAGGTCATCAACTATCAGACACTGCTCAAAGGCGCTTTGGACGTTTCAACGCATAAGCCTGCGCACGTGATCATGGTCGACCGCGGCCTCGCCAGTGACGATGCCATCGACGGCGCCGTTGATTTCCATAGCGCGCGCGATGGCCTCTCCGATCCGCATGCGCCCATTGTGTGGCTGGAGTCGTCCGAGCCGTCTTACGTGCTCTACACTTCCGGCACGACGGGCAAGCCCAAAGGCGTGCAGCGTGATACGGGCGGTTACGGCGTCGCCCTGGCCGCCTCCATTCGCCATATCTATGATGGGCGCCCGGGCGAGACCTTCTTTGCCACGTCTGACATCGGCTGGGTGGTGGGCCATAGCTACATTGTTTACGGCCCGCTTATTGCTGGCATGGCGACCATTTTCTATGAAGGCACACCGGTGCACCCAGACCCGGGCATCTGGTGGTCGCTGGTGGAAAAATACAAACCCTCCGTGATGTTCTCAGCGCCCACAGCCATGCGGCTGCTGGCCACAAAGGACATTGATTTCATCAATCGCTACGACATCTCCTCCCTGCGCCGCGTCTGGCTGGCCGGAGAGCCGCTGGACGAGCCGACTGCGCGGTGGACCACACAGGCGCTTGGCCGGCCTGTCTATGACCACTTCTGGCAAACCGAAACCGGCTGGCCCATTATCTCCGCTTTGCCAGGCGTTGAAGACCATGCCCTCAAATGGGGCTCGCCCAGCTTTTCCGTCTACGGCTATGACGTTGCTCTCATTGATGAGGAGACCGGCCGTTCGGTCGGCTCAGATGAAAAGGGGCTGCTCACCGTCAAATGGCCGCTCCCACCCGGCACGATGACCACCCTTTGGCGCGATGACGAACGCTTCAAAAACACCTATTTCGCAGAATTTGACGGGGCGCTGTGCTATCAGACGTTCGATTTTGCCGTCCAAGATAGCGATGGCTACATCACCCTGCTTGGCCGCTCGGATGATGTGATCAACGTGGCCGGTCACCGCCTCGGCACCCGGGAAATCGAAAGCGCCATTTGCGGACATGACGCGATTGCCGAAGCGGCCGTCGTTGGCGTGGAAGACAAAGTCAAAGGGCAAACACCTGTCGCCTTTGCCGTCTGCGCGAGCCAAGGCGCGGCTGAAGACACGCTGGAGCAAGACCTCAAAACCCTGGTCGACCGCCAACTCGGCGCCATCGCCCGGCCAAGCCAAATCATCTTGGTGCCAGTCCTGCCAAAAACGCGGTCGGGGAAAATATTGCGCCGCGCGTTGCAAGCGCTCTGTGAGGATAGGGACGTGGGCGATTTGCCTACGATTGAAGATCCTAGCGTGATTGGTCAGATCAGGGAGAAGATTACTCAATACCGCCACCCCGCGGGGTAGGGTATTTTGAACAATCCGGGTTCCTAGGCTTTTCGAGATGCTGGTGGTTGGTTTCAAATAATCCATCGCCTTTAAGGCCAATGCACCTCAGCCCCTGTCGTGCAATTCTACCCGCGATTCGACTTTGGAGGTAACGTCGACTCAATGAATTCTCAGCTCTGTCTAAAAGAAATGAAATAACTATGTTTCAAAATGGGACTATTTGTCGGCTGACTTTACAAGTCTTATTTTTATTCTAATAAAATCTCAGTTCTGCTACAAAAAGCTGTATTTCGGGGCAAAATGAAGTATCAGGTTTAAGTAGAGGTTTTAATTAGGAGTGTCGTTATGTTGCGTTTTGGAGTTGCCGCAGCACTATTTATGTCTGCTAGCGCTGTGCAGGCCGCAAGTTTTGATTTTACAG
>JBCCDR010000059.1:0-10571 GCA_039030675.1 Pseudomonadota bacterium
CGCATGGAATTCTTCGTCTACGAGACCGGCGAAACGGTGAAGGCCAAGCAGCGCCCCATCGTCATCATCACCTCCAACAACGAAAAAGAGCTGCCCGACGCGTTCCTGCGCCGCTGCTTCTTCCACTACATCAAGTTCCCTGACAGAGACACCATGCAAGCCATTGTGGATGTTCACTTTCCTGACATCCAAACCCTGCTCGTCCGCGAGGCGCTCAACATCTTCTACGACATCCGCGACGTCCCTGGCCTGAAGAAAAAGCCCTCCACCTCAGAACTGCTGGATTGGCTCAAACTCCTCATGAACGAAGACATGCCGCTCGACGTCCTCAAAAGCCGTGACCCGAAAAAACTCATCCCGCCGCTGCATGGCGCGCTGCTTAAGAATGAGCAGGACGTGATGCTGTTTGAGCGCCTCGCGTTTATGAGCCGGCGTGAAGGGAATAAAGGCTAGGTGGCGAAAGCATCTGCCTGGCTGGCAGTTGTATTTGGCGCTTTGGTTCTAGTCCAACTCGCTGCAGTCCTTTTTCTAGGCCCGCCAAATACCATCAATCGGTGGGCCAGTCTGTTCGGGCTCATTCCCGCCACCTTGCTCCTTTGCGGAGCGTTCGTCGTATTGAAGAGGCGTAAACCGGGCTTGAGACTGTTGGCAGCAGCTTGGTCCTACTCTTTAGCGTCGATCATTGTCACGCTACAAAACATCTTCGCTACGGGCATCGGAAACGTGTCTTTTACTGAAGCTGATGTTGAGTTCATACTTTCCCTAGTCCCGCTGCTACTCAACTTTAGTGTGCCACTTGTCGGCCTAACGCTAGCGCTGTTAGCCCGCCGCCCAATTCACAAAAACTAACCATCCCCTGTCAGTCCTGCGAATGGACATACTTCGCGTTTGGCTTCAGCATCGAGGCATTGAGCATGAGGAGAGAGCCCATGACCCGCCTAAATCAAATCCCCGCTGACAAATGGGACCCACGCATCAAAGCAGCGGTAAATCCAGACAGTCTGACAGACTTAGAACAAGGCCTCACCCGCTATTTCGCGCATACGCCAGAGCTGGCGCTTGGATTGATGGGCTTTGCGGGGGCTATGAAGGTACATCGCGCCCTGCCCGAGCGCTTGCTGGAGCTGATGCGCTTGCGCATTGCCTTCTTCAACCAATGCCGCAGCTGCATGGCCATCCGTTATACGGATGCGGTTGAGGATGGTGTGGATGAAGATGCCGTTTGCTCACTGGAGAAACCGCAGGAAGCGGAAAATCTGAGCGATGCAGAGAAAGCCGCTATCCGTTATGGCGAGCTGCTTGCCACCAATAATTTGGCGATTGATGACGCTGTATATGCAGACCTAAAGCAGCATTTCAGCGAGCCAGAAATCGTTGAGCTGGGCATGTATGCAGCCTTCTGCGTGGGCTTTGGCCGGCTTGCCGCCACCTTCAATATGGTCGAAGAGCTGCCGGAAGCTTTCCAGAAGCTGGACGAGACCATAGCCCCATGGAACCAAGAGGCCATCCAAGTTCGCTAGCGCGCCTGTGGTCAAGCAGCCTCTCCCGCAAACGCGCTTTTCCGCTTTTCGCGCGCGCCTTGAAGCCTTTGAGCCACAAGGACGCATTGGCGCAGGTGTTTATGAGGTGCTGCTCTTCGGCTTCAAGCAGGGCTGGGCCTGCCTCTTTGGCGCCTTGCTGCTGGCGTTGCTACTGCTGACGCATTGGCTTTACCCAGTAGATGCTCGCCTTCCGCGTTATGACTTTCTGACCATCTCTGCCGTTTTGATTCAAATCGGGATGCTGGCGTTTCGTCTGGAGAATTGGACGGAGGCTAAGGTCATTCTGGTGTTTCATGTGGTGGGCACCGTCATGGAACTTTTCAAAACCGCTGTGGGCTCATGGGCCTATCCTGAAGCTGCCTATCTGCGCCTATGGGGCGTGCCGCTGTTCTCGGGTTTCATGTATGCGGCAGTCGGCAGCTATATTGCGCGCATCTGGCGTATCTTCGATTTTGAAATTGTCAGTGCGCCGTCCTTCGCTGTCGCCGCTTTGGTCGGCCTTGGCATCTACCTCAACTTTTTCAGTCATCACTACATCTTTGATTTTCGCTGGGTCTTGTTCGCGGCGCTTGCTCTCTTGTTTTGGAGAACGCGTGTGACCTTCACTATTTGGCGGACGCCGCGCTGGATGCCGATGCTGCTGGGCTGGTTTCTTGTTGCTGCCTTCATTTGGATTGCGGAGAATGCGTCCACCTTCGCAAATGCCTGGGTTTATCCCAATCAACAGCTGAGCTGGTCCATGGTCTCGCCAACAAAGCTGGGCGCGTGGTATTTGCTGATGTATATCTCCTTCATGCTCGTCGCATCGGTCAACACGCAGAGCTGGGTGCGCATGCGCTCCGGCAAGACATCGCACGTCGGCGAAAACGTGTATTCGGAAGGATAACGTCCATGCTCAACACCTTCTTCCTCGCCCTGCGCGATGCGCGCCTGCCAGTGTCCATCAAAGAGTATCTGATGTTGCTGGATGCCATGAAGCAAGGCGTTTCGGACATGAAAGTGGAGACGTTTTATTATCTCTCCCGCTCGGCGCTCATCAAAGATGAAAGCCATATTGACCGCTTCGACCAGGTCTTCGGCCATGTCTTCAAAGGCTTGGACTTGATGAGCGAGGAAGAGACGGCCGAGATCCCGGAAGAGTGGCTGAAGAAAATGGCCGAGCTCTACCTCTCTGAAGAGGAGATGGCGGAGATTGAGTCCCTCGGCTCTTGGGAAGAGATTATGGAGACGCTTAAGAAGCGTTTGGAAGAGCAAAAAGAACGGCATGAAGGCGGCAATAAGTGGATTGGAACGGCCGGCAAATCTCCCTTTGGCGCCTATGGCTATAATCCTGAAGGTGTGCGCATTGGCCAAAAGGAAAGCCGGCACCAGCGCGCCATCAAAGTCTGGGACAAACGCGAGTTTAAAGACTTTGATAGCGCCAAGGAGCTGGGCACACGGGACATTAAAGTCGCCTTGCGCAAGCTGAGGCGCTTTGCCCGGGAGGGCGCTGCAGACCAGCTGGATCTGAAAGGCACCATCGATGCCACGGCCAAACAAGGATGGCTGGACATCAAGATGCGCCCCGAGCGGCGCAACGCGGTGAAAGTCTTGCTGTTCCTGGATGTGGGCGGCTCCATGGACCCGTACATCAAGATCATGGAGGAGCTCTTCTCAGCGGCCTCCACCGAGTTTAAAAACCTCGAGTTCTTTTATTTCCACAATTGCCTCTATGAAGGCGTGTGGAAGAACAACGCGCGGCGTTGGCAAGAGAAGACGCCCACATGGGAGATCCTGCATAAATATCCCCATGACTACAAAGTCATCTTTGTGGGCGATGCGTCCATGAGCCCTTATGAGATCATGTATGCCGGCGGCTCGGTTGAGCACTGGAATGAAGAGCCAGGCGCGGATTGGCTCGGGCGGGTGCGTGATATCTACGACCGGACGGTGTGGATTAACCCGATGCCGGAAGAGCATTGGCAATATGGCCAATCCATTCAAATGATCAAAAAGTTGTTTGATGAGAAGATGTATCCGCTTACGCTGGATGGACTTGATGCAGCCATGAAAGAACTTGCGCGCTAAGCCACGCGTTTGCGTATGGACTATAGGGGATTGATGATGCGGTTTTGTGTTTTGGCGGGCCTTTTGGCCTTGGCGGCTTGCAGCAGTGAGACGCAGGCAGAAGGCGATGCTGCAGCAGCAGCGTTTGACGGCTTTACGATCAATGTATCGGCTGAAGGCGACCCGTCAGTTTGCAGTCCCAAGACAGTCACGACGATCGCCGGCGAGAAAGAGCTCTATATGGTGAAAGGTGACAAGACCTTGGCGCATAAAGATGGCGGACAACGCACCAGCTTCCCGCTCCAGCTGCAATTCAGAGGGTTTGGGCCTGGCACGGTTGGGAAGGACACCTCTATCAGCATGTCAAACTATGACATGGCTTGCTCGGATATGGTGATGACATGGAAGGTGGAAGAGTGTGTGTCCCAAAGCCGTGACACTGTTCCATGCCCCGCGTTCAAGATTGTCGGCGGTGACCTGTTGGCCGACTTTGTGATAACGCAATAGAGTAGCCGCTTTGACTTCCAATGACGATAAAGCGGCGCTCGAGCAGCGCCTTAAGTCCCACCGGTCAGCCTGGAGTGGAACACGGCCTGAGACCATAGAAGCCGTCGGTCCTGGCGAAGAAAGTGTCTGGGACTATCCGCGCCCGCCCATCATTGATGATGCCCCGGCGGCCGTGCGCGTGCTCTGCGGAGACATCACCATCGCCAACACCCAGCGCGCAAAACGGATCAAAGAAACCGCGAGCCCGCCGACTATCTATATCCACCCCGATGACTGCGACTTTCAGTATCTCAAGGAAGGCAGCGGTCTTTCTGTGTGTGAATGGAAAGGACAGGCGCAGTATTTTGATGTTGTAGTGCCAGGCGCGTCCCCAATTCGCCAGGCGGCCTGGAGCTATCCAGACCCTTTTGACGCCATCATCACTGGCATGTCAGATTTGAAAGACTGGCTCTGTTTCTATCCCTCAAAAGTTGCATGCTTTGTCGGCGATGAACGCGTGCGTCCCCAGCCAGGGCAGTTTTATGGTGGCTGGATAACAGATCAGATCAAAGGCCCCTTCAAAGGAGAGCCAGGGACAGGCCACTGGTAGCATTAAACCAGCGCTAAGACTTCTTGCTTATAGAAATACAACCATAGAGTGTATTTCTGGAGAGAAGCGATGTTCAATGTGACTGCGCATACTGCCTTCCCAATACCCCGCATTCTTAAACGCAAACAAAGACCGCAAGCCTTCGGCGCAAAAATCATCCGCACGACGCTGCTGTCCTATGCGACAGCGCTGACGGTGATGGCCAGCCTGTGTATTGGCGGCTATGTGGTTTTGGAAAACACAATCGAAGAAAATGCGACCTCGGCTACCCAGATCAATGTGGCTGGACGGCAGCGCATGTTGGCCCATCGCATCGCTCTGACAGCGCATTCCATTGCCAATAACAAAGAGCCTCTGGGTGTGCAGATGAGGGCCGATATTGCCAAAATGGAAAAAGCCCACCGAGCTCTGATCAAGGGCAACGCAATGGGCATTAAAATTCCGCTGAGCGCGTCGGGAGAAACGTTCTTCTTTTCAGGGCCTGATGCGCTCCACATCAAAGTGGAGAACTTTTTGAGCGAAGCACGTGCGTTTTTAGCGTTAAAGCCCGGACAGGCACGTCTAGTGCAAGCACAAACGCTTGCAACGCTTGCGCGCGGCAGCCTGTTTATAAAGCTCGACCAAGCCGTCTCTCTTTTTGAACGCGAGGCAGGCCAGCGGCGCGCGCAGCTGCAAAAACGCCATTTGCTGGTTGTGAGTGTTGCGCTCCTCACGCTGATCGCCGAAGCACTGCTGATTTTTCAGCCCTTGATTGGCCGCCTGCGCACGCAGCTTGGGCACCTCTATGAAGCGGCAACGCGGGATAGCCTCACAGGGCTATCCAACCGCCAGTTCTTTTTAGATGCGACACTGCGCGATCAAGCGCTTGCAAAGCGGCATAATCAGAGCTGTTTCCTGGTCTTTTGCGATGTGGACCATCTCAAAGCGATCAATGAATGCTTTGGCTATGACGCGGGCAACAAGGCGCTGAAGAGCTTTGCCCAATTGCTGCAGCAAGAGCTACGCGAAAGTGATGTGCCGGCCAGGATTGGCGGTGAGGAATTCGCCATAGCCATCCGCGATGCGACCTTGAAGGATACTTGGGCGGTCGCGGAGCGGTTGCGCGCCGCTGCCGAACAGCTCGATGTTTCAGGTGTCCCACCCCTTACGATCAGCATTGGAATCACACGGCTGGATCATACGGAGACCATGGAGAGCGCCTTCATGCGGGCACAGGAAGCGCTCAAACAGGCGAAATCGGCCGGCCGCAACACAGTCGCCACGCACCTTTAGGCGCTACCAGGGTATCGAGCGCCCATCATAAGAGAGGAACGCGCCCGACGTTTCGAGCGACATCTCCTCAATGCGGTCAATAACACCCTGCGCGCCCACTACCGGTTCTATGGCCGCTTGCGGGCCGCTCATATCCGTCTTGGCATAGCCGGGGTGGATTGGGTTCACGATGATACCGCGCGGCTTGAGAGCGACAGCGAGATTGCGTGCGGTCATATTTACCGCGGCTTTTGACGCTGCATAGCCAAACATATGCCCTTTGGCTTCCTCAATTGAGGCGACCACACTGGAGATAACAGCGAGCTTCTTAAGCTCAGACGCGGCCAGATGCTCCACAAACGCTTCTGCAATGGCCATCGTCCCAATGACATTCACGCGGTAAGGGACAATCCAATCGTCTTCAAAATTTGAGACGCCAAATTGCTGTTCTTGAAAGCCAGTGGTGGCCGGTGGGTTCTTGCCAAATACCCCAGCATTGCTAATCAAGATATCAATCGGGGTGCCCGCAAGCTGTCTCGCCAAACCTATGATCGCGTCGGTATCGCTGACATCCAAAGCCTCAATGCTGACGCCTGTCGCAGCGCCAGCAAGGGCGCGCAAAGCATCAGCTTTTTCCGGCGTTCGGCAGCAGGCGATGATTGTGTAACCAGCTCTGCCGGCAAGGATTTTGACCATCTCAAAACCGAGCCCACGATTTGCCCCGGTGATCAAAGCGATGGGCATGGGGCTAGTCTTTGAGCGCATAGTCAATCGTGGTGACGACGCGCACTTTTTTGTCAATCTGGCCCGCAGCGCCGCGATAATCATCTGTTGGCACAAGCGGCTGAATGGAAAAATAGCCTTGGCTAGCCCGCACAATACCGCCCACCCGTGCGCCGGAATCCGCGGCAAAGCGCTCTGCAGCTTGGCGCGCATCTTTGGTCGCCTGGGCGATCATGTCGGGCTTCACATCATTGAGCTTTGTGAACACAAAGCTGGGGCCTTGATTGTCTTGCAGGATCAGGCCTTGCTTGACGAGCTCGCCGGTTTGCCGGCTCAGCGCTTCCACAGCCTTCACATTGCCGGAGCGCACTTGGACATTTTGCGTGATGATGAAGCGATTGTTATCGATCGGCCGCGCACGGTATTGCTGGGCTTTCTGGTCAACGACCTCAAGCTGGCCCAGTTGAATATCCTCTTGCGCCAGACCTGCGCCGGTCAGAAACTTCGTGAGTTTCAGATAGTCCCCTTCAATCTTGCCCTGGACCAGGGTGAGATCGTTACCCGCAGCGGTAAAGCGCAGCTTCCAATTGGCCACATCGGCGACTGTTTCGCGTTCCGCCAGGCCGCGCACGGTGACTTTGCGCTGCGCAATGCGGCCCTGATAAAAGCCATCGCCCACAAAATAGCCGGCAATTGCGACCCCCACGGCAATGATTGTCGCGGAAATAAACATGGCGCCCGTGCGCATAACCTGTCCCCTTACTGCTCAGCCCAACCTAGCGCATATAACGGCCATTTTACGGCACGATGATCATCCTTCACCCGGCGCTTCGGAGCGATACATCAGCGTACGCCGAGAAGGTTCGAACCCTTGGCCTAGATAGAGCTGCTCAAGTTGGCGGACAGGCTCGCCCTGGGCCGCAATCACCAGAAAAATCTCTTCAGCGCCCTGCTCTTTCGCCCAGCCACATCCCGCTTCTAGCAAAGACGTCCCGATGCGCTGGCCGCGGACTTTGGTGCGCACAAATAAAGATTCCACCTCCGCCTTCATGCCGAATTCCAAACCAGAGGTGACCAGAACAGTCACAAAGCCTATGACCTCAGCGCCATCCAGCTCCGCCACAAAGATAGCGGCTGTATCAACGTGGCGCAGGGCTTCAAGGCGGCTGTTGAGCTTGGTGACATCCGTCTGATAGCCATCCGTCTTGTAAAACAGGGTGGCAAGCTCGGTCAGTGCTGTCATGTCATCGCTGGTGGCGCGCCTTATGGTGACGTCAGGCATAAATCTCTTCTTCCGCAATGCTCAGACCACTCTAGCGGCGCCGCGCCCGCTTGCCTATGCCCTTCCGCAACCTCCTAAAAGGACGACCGCAGCGCGCGTAAACGGCTTGCAGAAGGCGGAAAGCCTGAGAGCAAGGCTGCGATGGTGTCCGCCGGATCCTCTGCGCGCAGCGCTTCAGCGCGGTAGATGAGATTGGCAGACTGCCGCTCAAACACTTCAATGGCGACCAAGCCCGGGTCTTCGCGCTCGCGCCGAAAGTCATAGCGCCAGGTGCGGACATCATTGGCGGCTAAGGCCAAGATGCGCCTGCGTCCAGCTGGGATATCCAGATTTAACGTGAAGGTGAGCTGGCGCTCAAGCGGGCTCTGCGCGCTTACGCGCTGCAAGTCACTTTGCTGCAGATAAGCCTCTAAGGCTGCAACAAGAGCAGGGTCATCACCGCCTTCATCAAAAGGGTGTTTTGGCAAGACGCGGTAAAAGCCATACGCGTCAAAAACCGCACTTGCGTTAAACTCTTCGCGGTAGAGCGCGGCTGCGCAGGCATTGAGCGCGCCTATGCACAGCAAAATGACTGCGCATTTGCCAAGCGCTTTAATCGAGATCGTCAACACTCTCGGTTTCGCCAGAAATGCGCGCAGCCAGGGCCGCCGCCATGAAGGCATCAAGGCCGCCATCGAGCACATTTTGCGGCTGCGTGCTTTCAACGCCTGTGCGCAGATCCTTCACCATCTGATAGGGCTGGAGGACATAAGAGCGGATTTGGTGCCCCCAGCCTATGTCGCTCTTGGTGGCGTTGACGGCATTGGCGGCATCTTCGCGTTCTTGCAGCTCCTTTTCATACAGACGCGCTTTGAGCATGCTCATGGCAGACGCCCGGTTCTTATGCTGGGAGCGTTCGGACTGGCATTGCACCACGATATTCGTGGGAATGTGCGTAATACGCACCGCGCTGTCCGTCGTGTTCACATGCTGCCCGCCCGCGCCTGAGGAGCGGTAGGTATCGATGCGCAGGTCTTTTTCATTGATGTCGATTTCAAAGCTGTCATCGATCACGGGATAAACCCACACACTGGCAAAGCTGGTATGGCGCCGCGCGTTGGAATCGAAGGGTGAGATGCGCACCAGGCGGTGCACGCCGCTCTCGGTTTTCGCCCAGCCATAAGAGGTATCCCCCTTCACGACGATGGTGGCGGATTTGATGCCGGCTTCTTCGCCTGCGGTATATTGGACCAGCTCGGCTTTGTAACCGCGTGCTTCAGCCCAGCGCCGATACATGCGCAGCAGCATATCGGCCCAGTCCTGGCTCTCCGTACCGCCAGCGCCGGCATGGATTTCGATATAGCAATCGTTGCCGTCGGCCTCGCCAGACAGGAGCGCGCTCACTTCTTTTGACTTGGCCTCTCTGGCTAAGCGCTTCAGCGTTGCTTCGACCTCATCCAGCAAGTCGTCATCACCTTCAGCCTCGGCCATCTCCGCCATTTCAACGGTGTCAGTCAGATCGGTGTTGATGGTTTTCCAGCCGCCAATGGCATCATCGAGGCGCGTGCGCTCACGCATCAGGCCTTGGGCCTTCTGCGGGTCATTCCAAAGGTCTGGGTCTTCTGCGAGCGCGTTTAGCTCATCAAGGCGGTCAACGGCGACATCCCAGTCAAAGATACCTCCTCAGCAGCGCCAATGACTGCTTGATTTGCTCTTCCAGGGATTGAATCTCTGCGCGCATGCGCCCCCGCTCCTTTTTATTCGCCGTGTTCAGCGGCCTTAATAGATGCCGCCGGTTTCACTCGCAAGGGTGCTGCCGCCGCCATTGCCATCGGCAAAGCCGCCAAAACCGCTGAGTGCCGTATCAGGCGCAGGCTCTGTGCCTGGGATAAACGCTTCCAAGATGCGCAGGCCGCCATCGCCTTCGCCTGGAAGACCCGTGGTAAAGTCCACTTCCACAAAGCGGATGCCGGGCGGTGTACGGAAGGGAATATCAGGCGTGCCTTCCAGCGCTTTTTCCATCACCTTGGCAAAGGCCGGGGTCGCGCCGGTATTGCCATATTCGCGCTTGCCAAGCATGCGCGGCTGATCAAAGCCGATATAGACGCCCACCGCCAAATCGGGCGAGAAACCTAGGAACCATAGATCATTGGGTCCATTGGTCGTCCCGGTCTTGCCAGCGGTGGTTTGCTTAATCTGCGTCATCTGCCGCCGCGCGGTACCGCGTTCGACAACACCGGCCAGCATGTGCACGACTTGATAGGCATAGCGCGGGTCGAGCACTTGATCGCGCGTGTCCTCAGGCGTCGGCGGCGCTTCGCCCGTCCAATCGTCAGCATTGCAGCCCTCGCAGCTGCGGGTGTCTGCGCGGTAGATTGTTTTGCCGTATCGGTCTTGCACCCGGTCAATCAGCGATGGCGTGATGTCCTTGCCGCCATTCACCAGCTCACCATAGGCGCTGGTGAGTTGCATCAACGTCGTTTCGCCAGCACCCAAAGAGTACGCCAGCGTTTCAGCATAATCGCCAATCTCAAAGCGCCGGCCAATCTCACTGACCGCATCCATACCCATTTCCCGGGCAAGGCGCACGGTCATAAGGTTGCGCGAGTATTCCAGCCCCAAGCGCAATGTACTCGGCCCATAAAATTTGCGC
>JBCCDR010000060.1:0-10433 GCA_039030675.1 Pseudomonadota bacterium
ATTCAAGTTTGCCAGCGTTTCCAGATGGCTAAAGAGCAGCCTGGGATGGTTTAAAACTGTCACTAAGATGATCAATTCGCTGGCCGAATGAGGCGAATCACTACGCGCCAACGCAGACGACTTCAAAAATTGGCTCGCCCTGGGCGGCGGGGCCCAGCTGCCGCGTCTATTATTGCCATAGCCGCGCTGCGTGCCCCCGGTTGATTGGCCGGCGGGATAAAACAGCGCTTTCAGCTTGGCCCGCAAGTCGCTTTGATAAAACGCGCGCACGCTTTGGTCTTCAATCTCCCCAGCCATGTTCATGGCGGTTTTCTGCAAAGCAGCGCGCCGTTCAGGCGTTGATATGTCTGCATTTTCAAGCAGCGTGTCCCATAACAGGCTTGAAAGGGACTGGCTGTTCTCCAGCAGCGCGCCCATCTCCGAAGCGCCGCTTTGCTTGATCAAATCATCAGGGTCTTGCCCATCCGGCAGCATGGCAAAGCGCAGGGATTTGCCCGCTTTCAGCAGCGGCAACGCCCGTTCAAGCGCCCGCTGGGCAGCGCGCTTGCCAGCCTTATCGCCATCAAAACACAAGATTGGCTCATCCACCATGCGCCACAACAGGGTGATTTGCTCTGGCGTCAACGCCGTGCCTAAAGGCGCGACAGCACCGGCAAAGCCTGCCTGGGACAGCGCAATCACGTCCATATAGCCTTCGGCGACAATCAGCCGGCTTGTGTCATAGGCAGGCTTGCGCGCTAGATCTAAGTTGTACAGCGTGCGCCCCTTATGAAAGAGCGTCGTCTCCGGCGAGTTGAGGTATTTCGCTTTGGCTTTCGACGAAAGCGCGCGTCCACCAAAGGCGATGACCCGTCCTTTGGAATCGCGGATGGGGAACATGAGCCGATCCCTAAACCGGTCATAGGGCTCACCTCCTCCTTCCGGGAGGATCGCGAGTCCAGTCTCGACCAAATCGCTGTCTTTCCAGCCTTTTGAGGTCATTGCCTGACGCAGGCGCTGGCGGCCATCGGGCGCGAATCCAAGGCCGAATTGCGCAATAGTCTGTGCCGTGAGCCCGCGCTTTGACACATAGTCAGCTGCAGCCTGGCCGGAGTGGTCTTGCAGCCGCGCTGCAAACCAGGTGGCAGCATCCTGCATGAGGTCGGTCAGGCGGCGGCTTTGCGCTTCTTTTTGTACATCATGCGCGGACTGCTCTGGCATTTGCAGGCCCGCTTCACGCGCCAATTGTTCGACCGCATCCACAAACCCCAAATTCTGCGTTTCGCGCACAAAGCGGATCACATCGCCATGCGCGCCGCAGCCAAAGCAGTGGTAGAACGCCTTATCGTCATTCACAGTGAAAGACGGTGTCTTCTCATTATGAAATGGGCAAAGGCCTTCATACTCGCGCCCTTTTTTCGCGAGTTTTACGGACCGGCCGACAACCTCAGAAACGGGAACGCGGGCCCGTAACTCGTCAAGAAAACCAGGCGGGAAAGCCATATGTGTCGGACGACTCCCTTGGTGGGTGGAGGCCTAAGCGCTCAGCTGTGCGCGCACCGCCGCTCCGGCCTTACCGAAATCCATTTGACCCGCGTATTTTGCTTTCAGCGCGCCCATGACCTTGCCCATGTCCTTCAGCCCCTGCGCTTCTGTCGAGGCCATCGCTTCCTTCACGGCATCGCTCACCTCATCATCTGAAAGCTGGCGCGGCATAAACTCTTCAATGACGGCGATTTCTTCACGCTCTTGTTCCGCCAGCTCGCAGCGGCCGCCTTCTTCATAGGCTTTGATGCTGTCGCGGCGCTGTTTGATCATCTTGGCCAGAATGTCCAAAATCATCGCATCGTCATCGCCGCTGTCTTGAGATGTGCGCAAAGTGATGTCGCGGTCTTTCACTGCTGCTAAAATAAGCCGGACAGTCGTCAGCTTGCGGCTATCCTTGGCTTTCATCGCCGCCTTCATGGCATCTTTGAGGTCATCACGCAGCATAGGGATTTATCTCCTCATACATCTTTTAGTCAGCCAAACCACGCACAGCCTGGCCGGCTTTTTCACTTGTTTTTTCGCTGTTTTAAAAGTCAGCGACTTTGCTTGATTTAAAGGCGTCCAATCGCGTAGCTTGCCGGCAAAATTCCTGCCATGCAAGAGCGGCGCGGTATAGACAGGCAATTGGGCTCGTTCAAGCACAATTCAAGGGTCACACCGATGCGGCCTATGGCACCCCTGGCCAGCAAAGGAGGCTGCACGCACAATGTCAGACACCCCCACGCACTCCCTGTTTGACAAAGCAACCGCACTCAAACCCACGGCAGCCTTGGTTTTAGCGGATGGCACGGTCTTTAAAGGCTATGGGGTTGGCTCGGAAGGCATGGCTGTTGGGGAGATTTGCTTCAACACAGCGATGTCGGGCTATCAAGAGATTTTGACGGACCCAAGCTATGCGGCCCAGATCATCACCTTCACTTTTCCGCATATCGGCAATGTGGGGGCGAATGCAGCCGATCATGAAACCGGCAAACCCTTCGCGCGCGGCCTGATTTTGCGTGAGCGCGTGACCGATCCTGCGAACTTTCGCTCCGAAACGGCGTTATTTGACTGGCTGAAGGACGTGAATTTGGTCGGCGTCACCGGCATCGATACCAGAGCCCTGACGCATCACATCCGCAAAGGTGGCGCGCCCAATGGTGTTGTTGTGCACGCCGCTGATGGGGCGCTTGATATAGACGCAGCGCTTGAGATGGCGCGCGGCTTTCCAGGGCTAGCGGGGCTGGATTTGACCGGCGATGTGACCTGCGACAGCCCTTATGAATGGACGCAAACGCGCTGGGATCTCGGCACAGGATATGGCGAGCAATCTGACGCCAAAGCGCATGTGGTCTGCATTGATTATGGCGTGAAACGCAACATCCTGCGCAATTTAGCGAGTACGGGCGCACGGATAACCGTCGTGCCCGCCCAAACATCCGCGCAAGACATCTTAGCGCTCAATCCAGACGGTATTTTCCTCTCCAACGGCCCAGGCGACCCGCAGGCGACGGCCAGGTGGGCTGCCCCTATTTTGCAGGAGCTCGTCAATGCCGGAAAGCCCATTTTCGGGATTTGCTTGGGGCATCAGCTGCTTGCTTTGGCCCTTGGCGCCAAGACCGTGAAGATGCATCAGGGTCATCGCGGCGCTAACCACCCGGTGAAGGACCACACAACCGAAAAGGTAGAGATCACCTCCATGAACCACGGGTTTATGGTGGACCGGGACAGCCTGCCAGATACCCTTGAGGAAACACACACCTCTTTGTTCGACGGCACGCTGTGCGGCCTCAGAGTGAAAGACAAACCGATCTTCTCCGTCCAGCACCACCCTGAGGCAAGCCCCGGGCCGCAAGACAGCACCTATCTGTTCCATCGCTTCATGGACGCCATGGCGCAAGGGGCGCTCACCCCCGCTTAAATAAGTTTATCCTATCGCCAGAATGCTTTTTGGCGATCTTTGACTAATACAGCCCTCATAGGTTATTCTTCATAGTGTTAGAGGCTTCTCTTGAAGTCTTCTAACTCTTGTGGAGGGCCATTTGGGGGGAACTAATGGCGCGCTCACACCGCGCTGCGACGTAAGCAGCGCCACCTATACCGTTCCCCCACATTATTTTGACCGTGGGATATACATATGACCGTGAAAGTCGCAGGACTGCCAAAACAGCAACACTGCTTTAAAGATATGGGCGGACTTCCCTCCACTGCTAAGATGGAGGCCTAGGGCGCGCAATGGCAACTCAACCCCTCACCCCCTCCAAAGCGAGTTTCTTTGATTTATCCAACCTGCGCGGTGATATTTATGGCGGCCTAACGGCCGGCATTGTCGCCTTGCCTTTAGCGCTTGCGTTCGGCGAAGCCTCAGGCGCTGGGCCCATTGCGGGCCTATGGGGCGCCATCTTTGTCGGCTTTTTCGCAGCTCTTTTTGGCGGCACGGGCTCCCAAGTCTCCGGCCCAACGGGCCCGATGGTGGTTGTGTTTGCTGGCGTCTATGCCACCCTTAAAGGTGACCCTGCGCTGGTCTTTGCAGTGGTCGTGCTTGCGGGCATCCTGCAAATCCTGCTGGGCGTGTTTAAATTCGGCCAATACATCCGCCTTGTTCCCTACCCTGTGATTTCCGGGTTCATGAGCGGCATTGGCTGCATCATCATCGCGCTGCAAGTCTCGCGCCTGTTTGGGCATGAGCCTGATGGGGGCGGTACGATCCCAGCGCTTGCCGCCATTCCTGGCGCCGTCATGGACCCCAATTTCATTTCGCTTGGCATTGGCCTGTTGGCGCTTGTCATCATTTTCTTCTGGCCGCCTAAGCTTGGCAAATGGATCCCAGGGCCGCTCGCAGCGCTCGTCATCGGGACGCTGCTCAGCCTCGCCTTCCCAGGGCAGACGCCCATTCTGGGCGATATCCCAACAGGTTTCCCACCCTTTGTGATGCCGGCATTTTCCAGCGACACCTTCCTGATCGTCATGGAAGCAGCGTTTATTTTGGCCCTGCTTGGCGCGATCGACAGCCTGCTCACGTCGCTCGTGGCAGACAATATGACCCGAACGCGCCATGATTCGGACAGAGAGCTGATTGGCCAAGGCATCGGCAACACCTTCGCTGGCCTGTTCAGCGCAATCCCCGGCGCTGGCGCTACCATGCGGACGGTGGTGAATATCCGCACGGGCGGCTCGACCAAAATCTCTGGGATGCTGCACAGTGTAGTGCTGTTCATCATTGTCGTGGCAGCGGCGCCTCTTGCGTCTCAAATCCCGCACACTGTGCTGGCCGGCATTCTCATCAAAGTCGGCTATGACATCATTGACTTTGCCTATATCGCACGCAGCCACAAAGGCCCGCGCTGGGATTTGGCGCTGATGGCCATGGTGCTGGGATTGACGGTCTTCGTAGACCTGATCACAGCCGTTGGTGTTGGCGTCACGCTTGCAGCGCTGGCGTTTGTGAAGCGCCTGGCAGACAGCCAGCTTAAAAATATCGGTGACCCGGAAACGCAGATTGTCACGCCGCAGGAAGAAGGCATCCTCGAGGCAGCCAAAGGCAAAATCACCATTTTTGACTTTGGCGGCCCGCTGAGCTTCGGTGCTGCGGCCGACCTCGGCCACCAAGTGCGCGAGCGGGTACGCCTGCACACCTGTGCGATCATTTTGGATTTCTCTAAGGTCCCGTTCCTCGACGTCTCGGCAGCGCGCGCGGTGGAGACCATCGGCTGCGATGCAAAAGCCGCAGGCAAGACCGTCTATATGTGCGGTGTGCGCGACGATATTGCCAACGTGTTGCGCGGGCTCAATGCGGACCACTGCCTGCCCACCAACACAAACTATCAGACGCGTTTAGAAGCGGTCAAAGCAGCAGCTGCGGAAATTGGGCTATCGCCTGAGCCACCGCTCAAAGCAAAACCAGCGGTGCGCGCGACCTATCGCACTGCGCCAGGGGCCTTTTCCCCTTAAAAATAGTTTTTTCCGTGCGACGCCTCTTGCGCGGACCTGGTGCCTAAGTTATCTCCGCCCAGGTCCGCAGCGAGCGCATGTCTCCATCACCTCGGGCCGCCCGTAAAATAAAAAGCGGAGATGGCCCGAACCATGCCGAGACGCGACGACTTAAACTCCATTCTCATCATCGGCGCCGGGCCCATTATCATCGGCCAAGCGTGTGAGTTTGACTATTCGGGAACGCAGGCCATCAAAGCCCTCAAGCAAGAGGGTTACCGGATCATTCTGGTCAATTCCAATCCTGCCACCATCATGACCGATCCGGAAACGGCGGACGCGACGTATATCGAGCCCATCACGCCGGATTTTGTTGAGAAGATCATTGCCAAAGAGCGCCCAGACGCGCTGCTGCCAACCATGGGCGGCCAAACCGCCCTCAACACGGCCCTCACGCTGGCGCAGCGCGGCACGCTAGAAAAATATGGCGTGGAGCTCATCGGCGCGAACAAAGACGCGATCGATAAGGCGGAAGACCGCCTGCTGTTCCGCCAAGCGATGGAGAAGATCGGCCTGGAGTGCGCGCGCTCCGTCGTGCTCAACGCGCAAGACTATGTCGACATCAGCGCGCCCGATATCCAAGCTATGGGCGAGGTGGACCGCAAAAAGCTGCTGAAGAAAGTGGCCATGGCTCATGCTGAAGCAGCCCTTGATGTTGTTGGACTTCCTGCGATTATTCGGCCCAGCTATACTCTTGGCGGCACCGGCGGCGGCATCGCCTATAACCGCGAAGAATATTTCGACATTGTCGGCAGCGGCCTAGAAGCATCGCCAACCACAGAGGTGCTCATTGAAGAGTCCATCGTGGGCTGGAAAGAGTATGAGATGGAAGTCGTCCGTGACAAAGCGGACAACTGCATTATCATCTGCTCCATTGAAAATGTGGACCCCATGGGTGTCCACACCGGCGATTCGATTACCGTCGCCCCTGCCCTCACGCTGACGGACAAAGAATACCAAGTCATGCGCAACGCTTCCATTACCGTGTTGCGGGAAATTGGCGTCGAAACGGGTGGCTCGAACGTGCAGTTTGCCGTGAACCCGGCAGATGGGCGCTTGATTGTGATTGAGATGAACCCGCGGGTGAGCCGCTCTTCCGCGCTGGCGTCAAAGGCCACCGGCTTTCCCATCGCCAAGATCGCTGCGAAATTGGCGGTTGGCTATACGCTCGATGAGATCGACAACGATATCACCGGCGTCACGCCAGCATCGTTTGAGCCGACCATCGATTATGTGGTCACGAAAATTCCGCGCTTTACCTTTGAGAAGTTCAAAGGCACCAAGCCGCTCCTCACCTCCGCCATGAAGTCGGTGGGCGAAGCCATGGCCATTGGCCGGTGCTGGCAGGAAAGCGTGCAGAAAGCGCTGCGCTCGCTGGAGACGGGGCTCACCGGATTTGACGATCAAACCATCGAAGGTGTCGCCCCAGACAATCCAGACAAAGATGCGGTCAAAGCAGAGCTAGCAAAGCCGACGCCGAACCGCATGCTGATGGTCGCGCAGGGCTTTCGCTATGGCCTGACCTTTGAAGAAGTCCGCGCGGCCACCAAGTTTGACCCGTGGTTTGTGCGGCAAATTGAAGAGATTGTGCGGGCGGAAGAAGACGTGAAAACCCACGGCCTTCCCAAAACGCGCGAGGGCTTCCAGCAGCTGAAATCCATGGGCTTTTCAGACGCACGGCTGGCGATCCTTATTGGCACGACTGAAGCGGAGCTTCGCGCTACACGCGAGGCTTTGAACGTGCGCCCTGTCTTTAAACGCATCGACACCTGTGCAGCGGAATTTGAGGCAAAAACGCCCTATCTCTATTCCACTTATGAGCATGCCGTCGATGGGCCAGCAGAGGATGAGGCCCGGGTCACGACTGCGAAAAAAATCGCCATCCTGGGCGGCGGGCCCAACCGCATTGGCCAAGGCATCGAGTTCGACTATTGCTGCTGCCACGCTTGCTTCGCTTTGTCGGACGCGGGCTTTGAGACCATCATGATCAATTGTAATCCCGAGACCGTTTCGACGGATTATGACACCTCTGACAGGCTGTATTTTGAGCCCCTGACCACTGAAGATGTGATCGCCGTTCTGCGCCGCGAACAGAAAGCTGGAGAGCTTGTCGGCGTCGTCGTGCAGCTGGGCGGACAGACGCCGCTTAAATTAGCCCAGGCGTTGCAAGATGCGGACATCCCTATCCTCGGCACCAGCCCTGATGCGATTGACTTGGCCGAAGACAGAGAGCGCTTCCAAAAGCTCCTGTCCCAGCTGGATTTGCGCCAGCCGCGCAATGCCACCGCACGCTCCGTTGAAGAAGCGCGCACGCTTGCCAAGGAAGTGGGCTACCCCGTTCTGCTGCGCCCATCTTATGTGCTTGGCGGGCGCGGTATGGAGATTGTGGAGTCAGAGGAGCACCTCAACCGGTACATTCAAGAAGCCACCGAAGTCTCTGGCAGTGCACCAGTTTTGATTGATGCATATTTGCGCGGCGCGATTGAAGTGGACGTGGATGCGATTTGCGACGGCCATAGCGTTTTCGTCGCTGGCATCCTTGAACATATCGAAGAGGCAGGCATCCACTCTGGCGACAGCGCGTGTTGTTTGCCGCCGCATTCGCTCGCGCCCGCCATCATTGAAGACATTGAGCGCCAAACCGCCGCCCTTGCCAAAGCGCTAGACGTCCGCGGTCTCATGAACATCCAATTCGCAGTCAAAGACGGCGTTGTCTATCTCATTGAAGTCAATCCACGGGCCAGCCGGACGGTGCCCTTCGTGGCCAAGGCAAAGGGTGTTCCCTTTGCGAAAATAGCGTCGCAAGTGATGGCCGGCGCGTCGCTGTCCGACTTTGACCTCCCGACGGAGCAGATCCAGCATCTCGCCGTAAAAGAAGCCGTGTTTCCGTTCACCCGTTTCCCAGGCGTGGACATCATTTTAGGCCCGGAAATGCGCTCGACAGGCGAGGTCATGGGCATTGATGAAAGCTTTGAAGCGGCCTTTGCCAAAGCGCAGCTGGCTGCTGGCAACATGCTGCCAAAGGGCGGCTGTGTGTTTATCTCCGTCAAAGACGCAGACAAGGCCGCCATGGTGGGATGCGCGCGCAGCCTCATGGATTTGGGCTTCAGTGTCATCGCGACATCAGGCACCGCAGACTATCTGCGCGAACGCGGCGTCGAAGTAGCCAGTGTCAACAAGGTGGCGCAGGGCAGTCCGCATGTGGTCGATGCCATGATCAACGGCGATGTACAGCTGGTCTTCAACACCACCCAAGGCGATGTGTCCATCCGCGACTCAAAGCCCATCCGGCAAACCGCGCTGTTCAATAAAATCCCCTATTTTACCACGGTCGCGGGCGCAATTGCCGCAACGGCGGCGCTCAAATCCATTAAAGACGACAGTTTGAGCGTCCAGTCCATGCAAGAGTTTTTCGCCGCATAAACAGTCGCTTATGTGATGGCAGGCGCGATTTTCGGCAGTTTACCGTTGAAAAAGGCGTGACCCGTCCATAATATATTGGGCTTGTTAGTGCGATGGTAAAGTGGATTCAGAAGCTGCTGCTGCATACGGTTCAGCATATCCTATGGGAGCCAGAATGATGAGCGGGCATACGGATCTTCATGAACAACTGCAAAATGAACTTGCCGAATTTGTATATAAGGAAGCAGCTTATTTATTGAATTTTGGATATCAAGGAATGGTATCTACTATTGATGCGTTGGTAAGTAAAGATGATATCATTGTATACGATGTAGATGCACACGCGTGTATTATTGATGGAGTTAGACTACATCAGGGGCAAAGATATACATATCGTCATAATGATATTGAGAGTATAGAAAAAAACCTGATGAGAGCTACGCGAATGGCTGAGAAAACTGGAGGAGGGATTTTGTTAATCTCAGAAGGAGTTTTTGGAATGCGCGGTGAGCAAGGAAGATTGAAAGAAATTGTAGCATTAAAAGAAAAATATAATTTCAGATTGTTCGTAGACGATGCACATGGTTTCGGAACATTAGGAAGAACAGGAGCAGGAACAGGAGAGGAGCAAGGCGTTCAGGATGAAATTGATGTATACTTTGCTACATTTGCTAAATCTATGGCAAGTACGGGAGCATTTATTGCGGCTGATCAAGAAATTATAGATTATCTGAAATATAATTTACGATCGCAGATGTTTGCCAAATCATTGCAGATGCAGTTGGTAGTTGGAGCGCTAAAGCGATTAGATATGCTGCGTACTATGCCTGAGCTAAAAGCAAAGCTTTGGGAAAATGTAAATGCTTTGCAAAATGGATTGCGTGATAGAGGTTTTGACCTGGGAACAACACAAAGTTGTGTTACTCCAGTATATCTAAAAGGTAGTATACCCGAAGCTATGGCTTTGGTAAAGGATTTGAGAGAAAATCACGGAATTTTCTGTTCTATAGTAGTATACCCTGTAATTCCTAAAGGAATGATTCTATTACGATTAATTCCAACAGCATCGCATACAATGCAGGATATAGAAGATACATTAAACGCATTTTCTGCTATTAGAGAAACCTTAGAAAACGGAACTTATAAAAGGATGTCTGCAGCTCTTGCAGAAGCTATGGGAGAATAGTAGAAATGACAGAAAAATAGAATTAAAAAATCCGCTTTTAAGCGGATTTTTTAATTCTAAAAATCTTTTCTATATGTTCTACGCTTTTTATGCTGTTCGTGTTCATAATCATTCCATAAAGCTTGGATGGCTTTATTTTCCTCCAATTCAGGATTGGTTTCTACCATCTCTATACCATTACGAATAAATGTTTCGTTCATTTCCTTGAATATAAGAGCAGTGACGCCTTTATTTTGATATTCTGGATCAACTCCAATAAGATAAAAAGCAGCAGTATCATTTCTTCGTTGCGCTTTAAGAATGTGTAAGAATTTCAAAGGGTATATTTTACCATTCATTTTTTTCAAAG
>JBCCDR010000061.1:0-10324 GCA_039030675.1 Pseudomonadota bacterium
ACCCCCGGCGGCACCATCCTCATCGCAGCGCACCGCGGCATGGAATCCATCACAATCGACGCCGGCGCCATGCACCTGAAAGATGAGCTCATGCCCCGCTATGCTGAGCTCATCTACAACGGCTTCTGGTTCTCCCCAGAGCGGGAAATGCTGCAAGCGGCCATCGATAAAAGCCAAGAGCATGTCGAAGGCACCGTGCGCATGAAGCTCTACAAAGGCACCGCCAGCTGCGTCGGCCGCAAGAGCCCCAAATCGCTATATTCCATGGCCCATGTCACGTTTGAGGAAGACAGCGTCTACGACCAGCGCGATGCCGAAGGCTTTATTAAGCTGAACGCCCTGCGCCTGCGGCTGCAGAAACAGCGTGGCCAGGTGGACCTGCCGCCGAGCTATGAATAAGCCTCGGTGATGTAGTCGATAAACACACGCGTTTTGGCAGGCACATATGCCCTGCTTGGATACATCACCCAAATGGCTGGCCTATCCGTAGCCGCCAAAGGACGGTAGTCAGGCAAGACGGGGTGCAGCTCGCCGCTTTGCATGGCGCTGCCGACCGTCCAATCAGCAAGGAGCGCAATGCCCTGCCCGCTTTTGGCAGCGGCGAGCAGTAGCAGCGCATTGCTAGCCAGCAAAGAGGGCTGAATGGGGACGGAGACATTCTCTCCGTTGCAATCAAACCGCCAATCGCGGTGAAAGGGCGCAAAGCCGAAAGTCAGCAAGCGGTGCTTATTCAAGTCTTCCAAGGCTGATGGGTGTCCCGCATGCTCCAAATAAGCCGGACTTGCGACCAGATGGTAGGAAACGGAGCATAGCTTGCGGGCGATATAGGCACTGTCGTCCAGCAGGCCGTGGCGAAAGGCGACATCGATTTGCTCTTGCACCAAATCGCTACGCTCATCATCGGCGATGAGATCCAGTTGAACATCCGGATACCTGTCGCAAAATTCTTGGAGCTTTGGCTGCAGCTGAATTTGGCCAAAGGCCACACTGGCCGAGACACGCAATCGTCCTTGGGGCTTGTGCGACGAAGATGTTGCCCTTTGGATAACACCATCAAGCTCCTCCAAAAGAGGCGCTGCAGCCAAATAGAAACTCTCTGCATCCTGTGTTGGGGTCAGCGTTCGTGTGGACCGCTGAAACAGGCGTTGCCCCAAAGCGCTTTCTAGCCGTGCTATGGCACGCGAGATAGACGAAGGCGCGACTTTGCGCGCACGTGCGACAGGGGAGAAATGCCCCGCCTGGTAAACCGCCAGAAAGATGCGTAGGTCATCAAGGTCCATTTTTGCACAATACGCAAAACTGAAAAGCTGAAACAATGTCTTATTGCGCTTAGCGAAAAGATATATCGTGGCATCATCGTAGGCATTTAAAAGGAGCTGCGCTGTGCCACCCATCCAATCTCTAGATCTCACGTCCAAAACGGCACTCATCACCGGCGCGAGCAAAGGCATCGGTCTTGCCGCAGCACAGGTTCTGTCAAGCTACGGCGCCAATGTTGTGCTCGCCGCGCGCCGCACACAGCCCCTGGAGGAAGCGGCTGCCGCGCTGCGCGAAACGGGAGCCCAGGCAGCGCATGTAACGCTGGACGTGACAGAATTCAGCTCATTCCAAAATGCTGTGCAGACGAGCGTGAACACGTTTGGACGCATCGACGCTCTCATCAACAATGCAGGAACGATTGACCCAATCGCGCATCTCATTGACAGCGACCCAGGCCTTTGGGCAAGCGCCGTCGATACGAACCTAAAAGGCGTCTATTTTGGGATGCGCGCCGTTCTTCCAATCATGAGAGAACAAGGCGCAGGCCGTGTCATTAACATCAGCTCAGGCGCGGCAAACAGCAAGCTGGAAGGCTGGAGCCATTATTGCGCCACGAAGGCCGCCGCCAAGCGCCTCACCGAAATCGCGCACAAAGAACTGGACGGCTCAGGCGTCCATGTGATCGGCCTAAGCCCAGGGACAGTCGCCACAAACATGATGGAAAAAATCAAAGCATCGGGCATGAATCCGGTCAGCCAGATTGATTGGTCCAAACACATTCCGCCAACCTGGGTGGGAGAGGCCATTGCTTATCTTTGCGGTCCCAACGGCGCTCAGCATGCCGGAACGGATTTTTCTATAAAGACCCCCGAAGGCCGAGAGATGGTTGGCCTACCATCAGACGACCTGGGCTAAGGCAGCCGTGTTTTCGTTTGCGCTTGCAACACTCAAACATGGGGCAAGCGCAAGACTGGAACGCTTTGCCATCAGCCCCAACCCCAAGGTGCTGCGGAATCATCAGGGTAAGTAGAGGATGATGGTGCGCCGTGAGTTTTAGCAAAGGGACGCGGCGAGCCAGACACTACCGATGCGAGAACACATTCTTGCCTTAGTTTAGGAGCAGTGCGTGTCCCACGGCATGAAATAGGGGCATCTTGGCATGATACGGTCTTTAATCCTGGGCGCAGCTTCCTTTTGTTTGGCAACAACGCCCGTTGCGGCCAATGGGCTCTACAATGACTTCGACGCAAACGCCGACTGGCAAAACAACGGCGCTGCCTATGCGGGCGCTTATCTGACCTATCGCTTTGGTAGCGGCCTGCGCACCAGCAAGCCCGCTCTGTCCTATGGGTTTCGCGCTGGGCTGCAACCCGGCATCGTCAATACTAGGACAGCTGCGCCGCACTGGAGCCAAAGCGTGGCAGCATACGGCCCTCAGCAGTCAACTCCCATGCGCTTCAACCAACCCATCCAGCTCGATGTCCTGACAATCGACTTCAGCGAGCGCGGCTTTGAAAAAACCAACCTTGTCGGCGTACCTGTTCTCGCAGCACAGGGCAATCAGGGCCTTTGGCGCTTGGGTGCAGATGAAGGCGCCGAAGATGAGGAAGGCGGCGTAACTGCTGGCAAAGTGCTGCTATACGGTTTGGCTGGGTTCGGTGCACTTATTCTCGTCGGCGCGGTTGCGTTTGCAGCATCAGACCCAGAGATCATTCCCGATTTCTCGTCAGATGACTGAGCATCGTTGCCGAAAACCCACTCCGTGTAGTAATCGTCGCCCTTCGCGCGGCGATTTCTATAACGTGTCCTTTATAAATGGGCTCCAACTTTAATTTGCTCGAGCTGCGCTTAGGCAAGATCATTCAAACGATTTATTGGTGAGTAAGCTGGCGGCCTCTGTTAAAGGCTAGACCATGGGCGCTTTTGAACGATACTTGTCGCTATGGGTGGCGTTGGCGATTGGGGCTGGTATTGGGCTGGGGCTATTGGTGCCAGGTGTGTTTCAATTCCTAGCCGGTCTTGAAATCGCCAAGGTCAATCTGCCGGTCGCATTCCTGATTTGGGCCATGGTGTGGCCTATGATGATTGGCGTTGATTTTGCCGGGCTGAAGCGCATTGGTGATAAGCCGAAGGGCCTGGTCATCACCTTGGTGGTCAATTGGCTGATCAAACCCTTCACCATGGCAGCCTTGGCGGTGCTGTTTTTCCGCACGGTGTTTGCTGATGTCATTCCAGCCGAAGATGCGTCCGGCTACATTGCGGGCTTGATTCTCCTCGGCGCGGCACCTTGCACGGCCATGGTGTTTGTCTGGTCCCAGCTGACCAATGGAGACCCGCTCTATACGTTGGCGCAGGTCAGCTTGAATGACGCCATCATGGTGGTCGCCTTTGCGCCTATCGTCGCGGTTTTGCTGGGCGTGACGGACATCCCCGTCCCGTGGGAGACGCTGCTCCTTTCAGCAGCGCTTTATGTGGTGGTGCCACTGCTGGCGGGCATTCTCACCCGCAGGCAGTTGGCGAAAAGCGCAGGCGAAGAGGGAGTAAACGCCTTCATTGCCAAGCTGAAGCCGACCTCCATCATGGGGCTCTTGCTCACCGTGGTGTTGCTCTTCGGCTTTCAAGCGCAGGCCATTGTGGCGCAGCCGCTCATCATCGCGCTGATCGCCGTGCCGATCCTCATCCAGTCTTATGGCATCTTTGCCGTCGCTTATGGTGCCGCCTATGCGTGGCGCGTGCCGCACGCGATTGCAGCGCCCTGCGCCATGATTGGCACCTCTAACTTCTTTGAACTGGCAGTGGCCGTGGCCATCAGCCTCTATGGCCTTGGCTCGAGCGCCGCGCTGGCAACGGTCATCGGCGTGTTAGTGGAAGTGCCCGTCATGCTCTCGTTGGTGGCCTTTGCAAACCGAACGCGCAGCAAGTTTGCATAAGCGGGTCAACGGCTACTCACCGTCGATCAAATCCTCGCCCTTTTTGCCGATGGATTCGATATCGCGGCCAACACCTTGGACAGTATTGCAAGCGGCTAAAGCCATCACCACAGACAACAGCAATAAAACGCGCATAGACGTGCTCCTGGAGACTTATTGACCTGATTTAGCGCGTCATCGCCAATTTGGCAGCTTTTTTCATCACTGTGGGCAAAGCGCCCGGCAGATCAGACGTTATTAGCCGCCAGGTGCCGTCCATATCAGGCGCTTGGGCGACGGACGCGCAGGCAACGGTGAGCGTCAGTTCAAAATGCGTGAAGACATGACGCACTTGATTTGGAAGGCACTGCCACTCCGCCTCCAGCGGTGCGGCGCTGAGGCCTGGGTCGGCTGCCTCCGACCACTCTGAACTGGGCAGGGCAAGCATGCCGCCGAGCAAGCCTTTATCTGGCCGGCGGATCAGGAACACGGCGCCGTCTTTTTCCATCCAAAAGACCGTGCCATAGCGTTTGGGCTTGGGCTTTTTGGGGGGCTTCACTGGGAAGGCCTCTTCACGGCCTTGCGCATGGGCAGCGCAATCGCCTGCCCAGGGGCAGAGCAAACATTTCGGGGCTTTGGGCGTACAGATCGTGGCGCCTAAATCCATCATGGCCTGGGCGAAATCACCTGGCCTGTCTTGCGGCGTGAGGGCGGCGACTTGGTCTTTGATGGCGGGCTTGGCTTTGGGCAGCGGGGTGTCGATGGTAAAAAGGCGGGTGATCACGCGCTCGATATTGCCATCGACGACAGCTGCAGGCTGATTAAAGGCAATCGCGGCGATGGCGGCTGCGGTGTAATCGCCAATGCCAGGCAGTGCTTTGAGGCCTTCAAGCGTTTGCGGGAAATGGCCGCCATGCGCGCCCACCACGGTGCGGGCACATTTAAGCAGGTTGCGCGCGCGGGCGTAATAGCCCAGGCCCGCCCACATCTCCATCACCACGCCATCCTCGGCGGCCGCCAAATCCTCGACCCGCGGAAAGGCGGCCAGGAATTTCGCAAAGTAGGGCGCCACGGCCACCACAGTGGTCTGCTGCAACATGATTTCGCTGAGCCACACATGATAGGGGTCGGCCCGCTCGCCGCCGCGCTTGCGCCAGGGCAGGTCACGCGCGTGGCGATCATACCATATGAGCAGGTCGCCCGCCGCGCGGCGCTGAAAGTCTTTGGTTCCCATGGCGGAGGTCTGTATCGTGGTTGGCACGCATTGGGAATCAGCAAATGCAAAGAGATAGACGCGGCTCTGCGACACAGCTGAGCAACCTGATCAGCAAAGTGGGCGATCGCAGCTTCCGCCGCCGCGGCTTTGTGCATTCGCAAATCGTCACCGGCTGGCAGCATATCGTCGGGCCAAGCCTGGCCAGCGTGACAGCGCCAGAGGGCCTGCGCTTTCCGCCCGGCAAAAAACGCGGCGGCACGCTCACCATCCGCTGTGACGGCAGTGCGGCGCTGGAGCTGGAGTATCACAAAACGCTCGTTTTGGAGCGCGTGAACATCTTCTTCGGCTACGGCGCTGTGGACCGCCTGGCGATTCGCCAAGGACCTCTGCCCACCAAAGCGCCGCAAGCACGGCAGCGCCCACCAATAGCGCCGCTCACCAAAGCGCAGCAAAGCCGCCTGGATACAGCCTTAAAAAATGTGCGTGACCAAGGCCTTAAGGATGCCTTGCAGCGCCTTGGCCAGGGCGTTATCACGGGCACAGACACCCCCTAGCGCGATAATTGGCTTGGCAAGCCCTCCAGCGCTCATACATACTAGATGTTGAGGTTTAACCATGCGTTTTTCGAAGTTCACACCATATCTTGGCAGTTTTGGCCGACGCTCCATGATCCTTGCCATGTTGGCTGCTGGTCTTGTTGCCTGCTCTGAGGGTGAGACCACGGGCGCGGGCGTAGACGTTGACATGTCAAAGCCGCGCGCTGCGGCCGGCACAGACTTTATTGACGGCCATGAGAAAACCGAGCTGGGCTGGGTTAAAGGCGCGAAAGACGCGCCTGTCACGGTGATTGAGTATGGCTCCTTCACCTGCGGCGGCTGCGCTGGCTTTCATTATTTGACCGAACCTCAGCTGGTCGATGAATTCGTCAAAACCGGCTATGTGAAATTTGAGTTCCGCAGCTTTGTGCGCAACGAGCCTGACATTCTGGCAACCATGATTGCCGAGTGCTTGGGCCCGCAGAAATTTGAAGGCATTAAGAACCTCTATTTCTCCAGCATTCAAAAATGGCTGAAATCCTCCAATCCAAATGACTATGTGGCTGAAATGGCGCGCAAAGCCGGCGTCAGCAGCGCTGCCTTTCGCCGCTGCGTGAGCGATACCGAGGCGCGAGAAGCGATTACCGCCAAGACCCAAGAAGCGCAGAAATCCTATTCAGACCCAGACGGTTATTTCAGAACCCCAACCGTCGTGATTGGCGGCAAGAAAATCGACAACGGCAATGAGTGGGAAGGCCTGTCAAAAGCCATTGAAGGGGCTTTGCGGTCATGATGACACCGGCGTGGCAAGGACGCTCCTTAAGAGCGGCTGCCTATGCAGTTTAAGCGCCTGCGTCTTGCTGGGTTTAAGTCCTTTGTGGACCCAACGGAGCTGTGGATTGAGCCAGGGCTAACCGGCATTGTGGGCCCCAATGGCTGCGGCAAATCCAACTTGCTGGAAGCGCTGCGCTGGGTCATGGGGGAGAGCCGGCCTAAATCCCTGCGCGGCGGCGGCATGGAAGATGTCATTTTCGCTGGCTCTGATATGCGCCCGCGGCGCAATCTGGCCGATGTGGCGCTGCTGATTGATAACAATGACCGCACGGCGCCAGCCCAATATAATGACCAGACGGACCTAGAAGTCAGCCGCCGCATTGAGCGGGACCTGGGCTCTCTTTATAAAATCAACGGCCGCGATGTGCGCCAAAAGGATGTGCAGCTGCTGTTTGCAGATGCCGCCACCGGCGCCACGTCGCCAGCGCTGGTCAGCCAAGGCAGGGTGGGCGCTCTTATCAACGCCAAGCCGCAAGATCGCCGCCAACTGCTTGAGGATGCCGCAGGCATTTCCGGCCTCTACAGCCGGCGCAGAGAAGCGGAGCTGAAACTCAAAGCAGCCGCGGCCAACTGCGAGCGCCTGGAAGATGTGCTCCTGCGCATGGATGGTCAGGCCAGTGCGCTGAGGCGCCAAGCCAAACAAGCCGTGCGCTATCGCACCTTGTCTGAGCTGATTCGCGCCTTGGAAGCGCAATTGCTGTTCGCGCAGTGGCGCGCGGCACGCACGCAGCTGGACGAAGCCCACGCGGCCTTCCAAACCGCAGAAGCGGACGTGGCTCGCGCGACTGAAGAGGCGGCCAAAGTCTCCAGAGTCCAAGCGCAAATTGCCGCCGACATGCCCGCTCTGCGCCAGAAGGAAGCAGAAGCGGCCGCAGCGCTGTCGCGCCTGGAAGCACAAGCGGGCGCGCTGCAGGCAGAGAAAGAGCGCATCGGCAGCCTGCAAAGCGACTTAGCGCGCCGGCTCAGCGACGCTGATAAAGATAAAGCCCGCGAGGCCGATTATGCCCGCGACGCCGCTGACGCCCTCAGCAAGGCTGACGCTGATATTGAGCGGCTGAGCAACGCCATGGATGGCGATGGGGCGCGTTTAGAGGCGCTCAAAGCCGCGCTGAAGGATGCACAAGAAGCCGCATCCGCCGCCCAGCAGGCGATGGATGAGACAACCGGCGCGCTGGCGCAGGCAAAGGCGACAGACCAAACCACCCGCGGGGCTGCGCGGGCGGCAGAAGCAGATGTGCGCCAAGCTGAAAGCCTCCTAAAGCAGCAACAAGATGCCCATGCGGCCCTGGAAGCCAAAGCCGGCGAAGGCAGCGCTCTTGGCGCGCGGCAAAAGGCGCTTGATGACGCTGAAGCGGCCTTATCACGCCAGCAGAGCGCGCTTGATGGCGCGCAAGACGCGCAGGAAGAATCGCAACAGGCCCTGCGGGCAAAGCAAGACGAGGCGGATGAAGCCAAAGCTGCGCTGCGGCGCCTCGGGTCAGAAATCGCCGGTGTTGAGGCGGCCCTCAAGGCCAGCAGCCAAAGCGATGGGGCTGCACCCATTGCAGACGCGCTGACGATTGAGCCCGGCTATGAACGCGCTCTGGGGGCAGCGCTGGGAGAAGGGCTTGATTTGCCGGCCGATGAAGGCCTGCGCCACTGGCATGGCGCCCAGCCACAGCCTGACGACCCGGCTCTGCCGGCTGGCCTTGAAGCGCTTGCAAGCAAAGTTAGCGGCACCACGCATTTGGGCCGCCGCCTGGCCCAGACCGGTGTTGCCAGCGATGCAGACACCGCAGACAAACTTGCGAACGACCTGGCGCCTGGCCAACAAATCGTCACGCAGGAGGGCGGCCTGTGGCGCTGGGATGGTCTGCGGGCCGGGGCCGATGCGCCCACACAAGCCTCGCTGCGCCTCGCCCAGCGCAATCACCTGAAGTCTCTGGAAGCGCAGCGGCCTGGGCTTGCTCAGTCTGCCGAAGCAGCCTCTGCCAAGGTGGAGGCCGCCAAGGGGTCGTTAAGCGACGCAAAAGCCGCAAGAGATGATGCCCGCCAGGCCCTGGGCGCGGCCACCAAAGACGCCCAGCAAGCCCGCACAGCGCTGCGCCAAGCAGAAGAGCAAGGCCGCGCCTTGGTGGAACAACGCTCAGCCAGCGCCGCGCTTTTAGAAAGCCGGATTGAAACAGCGCAGAACGCCGTAGAAGCACTGGCCAAAGCGCAGTCGGCTGTGGACGCCCTGCCCGACCTGTCTGCGCAGGAAGGCACCCTTGCGCGCGAACGCAAGAAAGTCGAGCAGCTGCGCTCCAGTCTGGCAGACGCACGCGCCCAGTTTGACAGTCATGTGGCCGCCAGCAATGGCCGCCAACGCGCGCATGAGCGCGCCGTGCAAGAGCACACGCAGTGGCAAAACAGAGCGCAAAAAGCGGCAACCCAGCAGGAAGCGCTCAGCCAGCGCCGCGCTGAGATAGCCCAAGCGCTTGAAGAGCTGAAAACCCGCCCTGCCGAGATTGAAGCGCGCATTGAAGCGCTGAGCGGCAGCCTCAAGGCAACTGCAGCGCAAAGGCAAGAAGCTGCTGACACGCTGGCTGCAAAGGAAGCAGAGATGCGCGCCAGTGACAGCGCGCGCACGCGGGCGCAAGAAGCGCTCTCTCTGGCACGCGAAACCCGCGCGCGCTGCGAGGCAGAAGCGACGAATACAAAGGCAGCCCTGGACGATGTCGTCAGCCGCGCCCATAGCCAGTTTGACCGCGCGCCCGCGCAGCTGCTGGAGCTGGCAAAGGTCGAGAGCGAGGCAGACATAGACGCGCCTGCAGACATCTCAGCGCAAATTGAGCGGCGCAAGCTCGAACGCGAGCGGCTGGGCGCGGTGAACCTGCGCGCAGACATCGAGCTTGAAGAGCTGGAAACAGAGGCGGGCCGGCTGCGCAGCGAGAAGGAAGAGCTGGAAACCGCCATCGCGCGCCTGCGCGGGGCCATCGGCGCCTTAAACCGTGAAGGCCGCACACGTCTGCTCGAAGCCTTTGATGCCGTGAATGCGCATTTCGGCACCTTGTTCACCACCTTATTCGGCGGCGGCACGGCCCATATCACGCTCATCGAATCGGATGACCCGCTCGAGGCGGGCCTGGAAATCATGGCGAGCCCGCCGGGCAAGAAGCTGCAATCCCTGTCGCTGCTGTCTGGCGGGGAGCAAGCGCTGACCGCTTTGAGCCTCATCTTCGCTGTGTTCATGACCAATCCAGCGCCCATCTGCGTACTTGATGAGGTCGACGCGCCCTTAGACGACGCCAATGTCGAGCGCTTTTGCACCTTGCTTGAGGAAATGGTGTCCCTCACCAACACACGGTTTTTAATCGTCACCCACAACGCCTTAACCATGAGCCGGATGCACCGACTTTTCGGCGTGACCATGGCTGAACGCGGCGTCTCTCAGCTCGTCTCAGTCGACCTGCAGCAAGCTGAAACCATGGTCGCAGCGGAATAAAATAAAAAACGTACTATTTTCAATTATTTAGAGCATTTGACGCGGTGCGGCATTTGGCTTGACTTGACCAGGCGCCCTCCATATGGTGCGCGCGACTTTAAACACG